>DBYV01000043.1:10364-42902 GCA_002310995.1 bacterium UBP6_UBA1177
GTGTCTGCATCAGTATCATTCGTATCGTTGTCATCGGCAACATTGTTGTCTGAATCATCATCCGAATCGGTATCGTCTGCATCTTTGTCAGGTTGCGAATCGCCGGAATCATCGGTTGAATCAGCATTGTCGTCAGTTTTATCGCTGTCTGTATCTGTGTCACTGTCTGAATCGTTTCCGTTTTCAGAATTCCCGTCATCAGGCTGAGAGTTTTCATCGTTTTCTATTGTCTGCTGATCTTCGTCGTTAAATTCATCAGAAATAGGGTCGTCGCCGCAGCTTAAAATGAAAAAAAGTGCAAAAACAGGAATAAAAAATCTTAATTTCATAATATTCTCCAATGTTTTTAAACAATTTCAAGGGTAAGGTTGATGTCTTTTGCTACAGCGGAGTGGGTGAGTGCTCCGACAGAAATGAAGTCCGCACCGAGTTTTGACAGTTCGTTGATTTTTTCAAGGGTTACGCCGCCCGAAATTTCGATTTTCGCTCTGTCTCCGATGATTGAGATCGCTTCACTCATCATTTCTGTATCCATATTATCAAGCATGATTACATCGGCTTTTGCCGCAAGAGCTTCCTTCACTTCTTCGAGATTCGTTGTTTCGACTTCGATTTTGAGAAGGTGATGGATTTTACTTCTGACATTTTCGACTGCCTGCGTAATCGAGCCGGCAAGAACTATGTGGTTGTCCTTTATCATCACACCGTCGTCAAGCCCGAAGCGGTGGTTGCTGCCTCCGCCGGTGCGGACTGCATATTTTTCTAAAGTTCTGAGTCCCGGAGTCGTTTTTCTCGTGTCGGCAATCTTTGTTTCGGAATATCTGTCGATTTCTTTCACGTATTCAGCCGTGAGCGACGCGATGCCGCTCAGCCTCTGCAGAAAGTTGAGAGCGGTTCTTTCGCCTTTAAGAATCGAGGCTGCGTTTCCTGAAATGTTCATTATTCTTTCGCCTGCGCAGAGTTTTTCGCCGTCACGCGCTAGAATCTCGACATCAAGAGTTTCGTCAATAAATTCAAATATATATGTCGCAAGATCAACACCGCAGAGCACCAGGTCGCTTTTAGCTTTGATGAAAGCTCTGCCGTTACGCGGTTCATCGCAGACAAAGTTTGTCGTAACATCGCCGCGCCCCAGATCCTCTCTGATGACATGCGCTATAAATTCCTTGGTTACATAGTCGGGACATCTCATTTTTCTTCTCCTGTTTTACAGATTTTTCGCGTTTCTTACGAGTTCTGCGCGTTCTTCAAGCGGTTTGCCGAAGAAATACGAGCCCATTACGGCGATGTCTGCACCTGCTTTGATGACTTCAGGCAAGGTTTTCGCGTTCACGCCGCCGTCGACTGAAATTTCGTAGTTAAGGCCGTGTTTTTCGCGGATCTCGGCAACTTTTCTGATTTTTTCGGATGCACTTTTTATGTATTCCTGGCCGCCGAAACCGGGATTTACGCTCATCACGAGGAAAAGGTCACACAGATCGCCGACGTAGGGGAGAAAATCGACTGCCGTGTGCGGATTTACAGAAATTCCGGTCTTGAGTCCGAGCCTTTTTATAAACTGCAGAGTGCGGTGAAGATGCTGCTCCGTCTCGGCATGAACAGTGATCATTTCGCATCCCGCATCAGCGAACTTCTGGATGAACTGCGTCGGATTTTCGATCATGAGATGTGCGTCAAAAGGAAGTTTTACGAGAGGTCTGATCTGCTTCACAATCATCGGACCGAAAGTGATGTTGGGAACGAAATGTCCGTCCATGATGTCAAGATGGACAAGGTCCGCACCGCTTGTCTCAATTGATCTGATTTCTTCCTCTAGTTTTAAAAAATCGGCTGACAGGATCGAAGGAGCAATTTTTATCATTTTATTTTCCTCATCTTGCAGATAAAGAATATGTCTCTGTTGTCGTCAGGATCTGTGACGGTAAAATAAGATTTTTCAACCGAAAATTCTGGATGGTGAGCGGAAAAGTTCTTGATCTGTTCAAGAGTTTCCTCTTTTGTGAAAGTGCAGACTGAAAAGACGAGGATGCCGCCTTTTTTCAGGTATCTGCCAGCTTTTTCGAGGATCTTTCCCGAAATTGCTGCCATTTTCACTGGATCATCGTTATTTTTTATCCTCTTTATTTCAGGGTGACGCCTTATCGTTCCGAGTGCACTGCACGGAGCATCGAGCAGGACTTTGTCGTATTTGCCGTGCCATTCAGGATTGTCTTTAGTGGCGTCGTGAAGTTTCATTTCAATATTTTTTTTGCCATGCTGGATTATGACATCGGCAAGAAGATTGAGGCGGTTTCCGTTGACATCAGCCGCCGTGACGAAGCCTTTTTCACCAGTTAAATACGAAGCAAAAAGCGTTTTTCCGCCGGGAGCCGCGCACATATCGAGAATTTTGTCGCCTGGCCTGATATCCATTTCGAGAACTGAAAGCTGGCTTGATTCGTCTTGGATATAGATATTGTCAAAACCTTTCAGCATCGAGAAGTTGACAGCCTTGCTTGTGCAGATTCCGTACGGACTGAGTTTCGCCTTCTCTGCTGAAGCCCCTTTTAAAACGAGTTTTTCGATTATCTGCTGCCGCAAATTTTCGTCGCCTTCGATCCTGAGAGTGATCCCGAGAGGCTTGTTAACAATTCGAAGATATTCCTCAATATCTTGTCCTACGGTTGCGGCCTGCGTTTTTATTCTGTCATAAAGCCACTGAGGTACAGAATAGTAAGTCTGCAAAAACTCATCGTGTTTCCCGACAAAATCGGCTTCCATATTTTCACGTGTCGGATTTGTGCGGAGAATTTCGCGCAGAATGAAGTTGACAAAACCCGCTGTTTTCTCGTTTCCACAGCGTTTCGCAAGCTCGGCTGCCTCGAAAACGATTGTTGCAGCCTCTCTGTTCGACATGAAAAGTATCTGATAAAGCGAAACTCTGATGAGGGAAAGCAGCTCCTTATCCATCCGTTTGAGCGGCTTTTTGAAAACTTTGAGAATCCAGAAATCGAGGTGGCTCAAGTGCCGCACCGTGCCGTAGACAAGCTCCGTTATGAATCGTCTTTTCGGAAAATCAAACGCCGAAAGGCTGTCGTTCAGAAGCTCGTTAACAAAAAACGACTGGTCAAGAACATCCTGAATCAGAGAACTTGCCACAAGTCTGGGATCTTTTGTCTTTTTATTGCTCACGTTTCCTCCGGAATCAAAATCCGAAAGCTTATAGCACACTTGAGAAAAATGGGAAAGAAATCGTAATTAAGAATTCGGTCGCCGCCGTCGATATTCCGATATTTCGAGATTTCGACAGGCTTCGGCGGCGTCTAAAGAAGTTCGTTGATTACTGCAACAGCGTCAAGGTCGAAGCCGGCGCTTATTTCTCCTGTTGGATACGGGTCGTAGATCGGATCGCCGATTGAATCAAGCTGAGAACCGTCTCCGATCACGTCAACGATTTTAATGTGTGTGATTGCGTCAAGGTTGACTGTTCCGGCAATAACTTCCGCTTTGTTTTCGAGATCTGCAAGGTCGAACATATTGCCTTTGCCCTGTTTGAATTTGCCTGCGAATCCCCAGATCAGGCTTGAATCGTGCGAACCTGTTCCACCGATTTTTTCAAGTCCAAGATAGTAGTGGTCAAATGCAACAAAGTTTTCGCCGTCGCTGCTGACTTCAACTGTTCCGAGTTCAAGGAAACCGTCGTTGAAACTGTTCTCGAAAACTGCAAAATCTGCTCCTTCGCCGTCTGTGATCGGTTTTGCAAAAGTAAGAACTATGCTTCCGCCGTCACCGAGAACTACAACATCATAAGAATCGCCGACAGCTTTTCCGAGAGCTTTGTCCGGAGTCTGCCAGCTTTCAGCGACACCTGCGCCGACAACGTAATTTTCGTAACCGGTCGCCCATGCGACGATTTTTTCATCGTCTTTGTCGATAGGCTCTTCAACAACTGCGATGAGTTCGCTCCACGGATTTGCATTGCATCCTGCCGCGAGATCGTTTCTGTCGGCGGTAGTTACAGCAAGAGCATCAGCTTCGGTTTCTTTGTTGAAAGTGATTTGGCAGTAGTAGATTTTTCCCTCTTTTACAATATAGTCGAATCTGCTCCATTGATTCGGGTTCCACGGATGAGTTTCGTCATTGTGAGCTATTATGACATTGTCGACGCTGTCAAACTGCGTGATGTGGAAAAGCGAATCGCCCCATTCGGATGGCTGGAACCATGCGGTGTTTGAGATGATGTGGTTTCCGCCCCATGCGTCTGCGTATCTGCCGATAATTTCAACTATATCTTTATGCAGTTTTGTCCAAGGGTTGCCTGCGCATCCTGCATTTGCCGGATCGGTTTTGTCGGCAGCCGGAGTCGCGAGAGCTTCTTCTTCTGTCTCTTTGTCATAAGCAGTCTGACAGTAGTAGATAGCGCCGTTTTTTACGGTGTAGTCGAATCTGCTCCATTTATCAGGATTCCATGATTTTTCAGAATCGTTCTGAGCGATGATGAAATCCTGTTCGTTGTCGTATTGCGAGATGTGAGAAACTGATGTACCGTAAGAAGATCTCGATGTCCATTCAGTTTTGGTAATGACATGGGAAGTGTCAAAATCATCCATGTATCTTCCGATAATTTCAAGTGTTTCGACAGGTTCTTCCGAATTCGTATCGGAATCATCGGTGTCTGTGTCACCGTCATCCGTTGAATCTCCGGAATCATCATCTTCGTCGTTTGTCGAATCTCCTTCATCGGGATTTTCTGTGTCTGGATTTTCCGAGTCAGTTGTGTCTGTGTCTGACGGTTCGGTGTCACTCGGATCGTTGTCAGTAGGTTCAGTGTCACCTGAATCGCTGATGTCTTCGTCAGGATTTTCCGTGTCGGTAGTGTCTGTGTCGGGCGTTTTGTTGTCGTCTTTTTTGCTGTCGCCGCAAGATACAGCAAAGACCATTACAAAAAGGATAAAGAGACAGAATAAAGGTTTTTTCATTTTCTCCTCCATAATCTGGAAAGTGAATAAATACGGAAAAATTGTGCAAACCTTGTGAATCGCAATTTTTCCCTCCTCGGGGTACTCATTACACTGACTTGAGTCTGCGTATCCGGCTTGGCTTTAAGCTTCACGGTTGCGGGACAGCATCGGAATTTCACCGATTTCCGCAGGAAACAAATCGCGCGGCAATATAGAGTGCAAAAATTGTGTTGTCAATAAATACGTTTTATGTGAAGATAACGGATTGATTTTATTGGGACAATTCTTAATTATTTTTCTATACCGGTTCTTGCTTCGACACCTTTGGTATAGTAATGCTTGATCTCTTTCATTTCGGTGACGAGGTCAGCTGCATCAATCAGTTCCTGCGGTGCGTATCTGCCGGTTATGATGACTTCAACGCCTTCCGCACGGCCTTTTACGGCTTCAAGAAGCTCTTTGACAGAGAAAAGTTTGTAGAAAAGGGCGATATTCGCTTCATCCATGATTACGACATCGTGCTTTCCGCTTTTAAGAATTTCTGCCATTTCCTGAAGGCCGTTACGCGCGATTTTGATGTCGTGCTCAGTCGGAGCTTTAACGATAAAACAGTCGGCACCGTACTGCCTGATTTCGATATTTTTGATGAATTCCGGAACTTTGAGTTCGCTGTACGGCATTCCTTTGACAAACTGGCCGATGAACACTTTTTTCCCTGCCATAGCCGCTCTCAATGCGAGTCCGAAAGCCGCTGTTGTTTTTCCTTTTCCGTTTCCGGTGTAGACCTGAATGTAACCTTTGCAATCTTCCATTTTAGCCTCCGATTATGAATTTTCCTTTATCTCTTTCAGTGATTCTTTCAGGATAGGAAGAGCAGAAGCAATTGTCTGCTCGATTTTGTCGATATCGGTGTCATTTTTTATGGTGAACGAAATTTTAAAACAGTTTCCCTCTGCAAAATCTGGAAAATTTATTTCTCCTCCTGTTGCTGCGCAGAACTTGTTTTTCAGTTTCATGAAATTTGCCTGTTTCTTGCTCCAAAGCGGATAACGCAGGTTGTAAAGGCGGTTCATAAGCTCTTCGCCTTTTGTCTTTTCGGAGATGTTTTCGTTGTTCAGAATTGTGCAGAGCCCGGCGTTTTGAAATATTTCATCAAACGGTTTCCCTTCACGAAGTCCGATTTCACGCGTGTAGCGAAGAAAATTTTTGAACGAATTTGCATTCATCTCGGCTTTTTTGAGAATCTTGAGCGAAAATTCGAGAAGTTCCTGTTCTTTTTGCAAAGATCCGATGATTTTTGTATTTATGCCGCGCTTTTCTAAGATTGAAATATCCATAATAGATCACTTGTTATCTGGTGAAGTTTCTAACGCCCATGCTTTTCTGCTGATTTTTTATCATCTTGTTCTGAAGACGTGAAAGTCCCTTTCTGTCAAGCATAAGCTGATACCACTGCTCGCCGTATTTTTCCATTTTGAACTCTTTGTTGTTCTGGAAAGCGAGAAGATGCTCCTTTATTTTCGGGTTGTCAGGCATGATTTTTGCCGCTTTCGTCAGAGTTTCGAGAGCTTTGTCACGGTTGTCAAGCTCCTCCTCGTAAATATATGCGATTGCGGAATAGACAAAGGGGTCTTTTTTGTTAAAGCGGATGAGCAGGTCGATATTCTTGTCGATATTTTCGGTCTTTTTATTCTTGATGCATCCGATTATATACATCAGATATCCCATCATAATACGCGGGTTCGAGTTTTTAAGATATTTGTAAGCCTCACCGAACTTCTTCTGTGAATAGAGTATTATTCCTATCTGCGTGTCAATCTGCGCCTGCACAAGAAAAGCGTATTTGTTGTAGCGGTAACCTTCTTTCAAAGCCTCTATTGCGCGATCGAACTGCTGCTTCTGGATTTCAAAATTTGCAGTCATGAAAACAGCCTGCAACTTTTTTGAAAAAAATCTCTGGAAAAAGATAAAAGCCGCAAAAAAAGCGAAAAGACCGAGAAAAATCCCTAATCCGACATTTACCAAAAAACCTAAAAGCAAGCCGACAACAAGGCCGATACCAAGAGAAATAAGCAAACTATACATAAAAAACTCCTTTAAAAAAACCGCGTAAATCTAATGATATGAGAAGTTATTTCAAGAAAAATCGGATGAAATTTCGGGAAAATCTGAAAGTCAGATCAATTGATTAGTAGCAGTAACCCTGAACACAAGGCATACCGGAGCAGCATTCGCTTACGCCTTCAACACACTGCTGACCTGCCGGAACACACTGTGCAGCATTGATAACCGTACCTGCCGAGCATCCGCTTGTCGAGGTGCTTGCCTTACAGATGTATTCGCCGGATTTGCAAGCGTAGCATTTTGCCGGAGGATTTGTTGCACCTGAGTTGAGTGTCGGACAGTTGTCTGTTGTTGTTGAGCAGGCAGCGCTTATGCATTTTGAATCTTCGGGAGAGTAAACTTCACCCTGAGCGCAAAGTCCGCATGTTGCAGCAGTTGCATTCGCACCGGTAGCGCATTTAAGTTCAGTAAGACCTTTTCCTGCATAGCAGCATCCTGTCGGGCAGCTTGCTTCACCGCATGCTTTGTTCGAAGCGAAAACGCTCAGACAACGTGCAAGTTTCGTGTTGCATTTTGTGCCTGTAAGTGTGCAGTCTTCATCTTTGGTGCAGCCTTTAACACATTTTCCGCCAGTAACGCAAATCATGCATGCGCCGCAATCACCGTCAGTTGTGCACTGTTTGCCAAGATTGTCATTTGCGCATCCTGCATCCGATGGATCACCTGTATCAGCAACATCTGCATCGGTAGTTGTGTCACCGGTGTCAGTATTTGTGTCTGTATCCGGAACATTTACATCTTCGTCATTAACATCGGAATCTGTTACAGGTTCTGTGTCGTTGTTTTGTGCTACAGGAGTTGGATCATCGCCGCATGAGA
Source organism: bacterium UBP6_UBA1177 (assembly GCA_002310995.1). Lineage (GTDB taxonomy): Bacteria > UBP6 > UBA1177 > UBA1177 > UBA1177 > UBA1177. The sequence goes on from DBYV01000043.1 coordinate 18,248, forward strand.
CAAACATGAAAAGAGCCGCAAGTAATACTGCAAAAGACATTTTCTTCATCTTGAACCTCCAAAAATTATCAAATTAAATGCCAAATTAACTCAAACGCGATAAGTATTCTAATCCAAAAAAGTTTTTTTTCAACAAAAAAATGCAAGAAAGAATATTGTTCCGGCCGACGAAATTCTAAACTTGAATTTTTCTCAGATTTAAAGATGATAACGCGTTCGTTGTTTTTGGTTATTTATTATAAGGAGCGATCATGAAAAAATCAGCTTTTATTATTTTTTTAAGTTTTTTGTTTACGGCGTTTCTTTCTGCGGAGGATATAATCATCAATCTTTCTGAAGAAGATCCCGGCCTGAATTGTGAAAACGGCGGAACCAGGATTGATGCCATTCTTGATAAGAACGGAAACGGTACTTTTGATGAAGGGGATGAGCTCAAGGGCACACAGTATGCCTGCAACGGAACAGACGGTTCGGCGCCGGCGATTTCAGTAACTGATGCCGGTGAAAACTGCGGTGCGGCAGGCGGAGTAAAAATCACTGTCGGTACCGATGAAAGCTATGTCTGCAACGGTGCGGCCGGAACAAACGGCAAAAACGCTGTTTCAAGAACTTCTGAAGAGCTGCCGGGTTCTAACTGCGAATACGGCGGAATAAAAATCGAGGTAGGAATCGACAACAACGGCAACGGCACTCTCGAAGACGGCGAGGTTCTCCCGCAGCAGACAAAATATGCCTGCAACGGTGCAGACGGCGACAACGGTGCCGATGCACTTGTCAAAGTTTCCGACGAGCCTAAAGGCGACAACTGCAAGAACAATGACGGCATAAAAATCGAAATCGGTATCGATACGGACGGCGACGGCGAACTTGATGAAAACGAAGTAACAGATAAAAAGTATGTCTGCGGCGGTAAAAACGGTGCTCAGGGCGAGCAGGGCGACAAAGGCGATCAGGGCGAACCAGGTGTCAACGGTACTGACGGCAAAGACGGGGCTCAGGGCGAAAAAGGAGAGACCGGTCCGCAGGGTGCTCAAGGTGCCCAGGGCGAGCAGGGCGAAGCCGGCGAAAACGGTAAAAACGGTTCAACTTCGCTTGTTTCAGTCGTTGACGAGCCGAAAGGCGAAAACTGTGTTTCGGGCGGCAAAAAAATCGTAGTCGGACTCGATGCTAACGGCAACGGCGCGCTTGATGAAGACGAGATCGATCCAGAAAGTGTTTACTATGTCTGCAACGGGCGTGATGCCGAAGAAGCAGGGCTGACTTCATCATCGACAGGCTGTTCCCTGAATGCTGTTGACGAAACCGAAGATGCGGTTTTGGCTCTTTTTGCATTGATTTCAGCTTTGTGTGCTTTCGCGGCAATGAAGTTCGTACGCGGTTAGGAGGCGGCTATGAAAAAAATAATTCCGCTGTTTTTACTCTTTGCTTTTCTGCCACTTGCGGCAGATGAGACAATCTATACCGTCAAGCTCTTACCGGGTGACACTCACTGTAATAACGGAGGAGCGGCGGTTTTCACAGGTGAGGATCTCAATTCCGACGGCAAGCTTGAAGAAGGTGTTGACGCCATAACGTCCAGTACCTACATCTGCAACGGTGACAACGGCTGCAAGCTTATTGCTTCTGTCGGAGTTCCCACGACTTCCTATCCGCAGTGCTATCCGAACAACGGCGTTTCGATAAAAAGCGGTGTGGACTGTAATTTAAACGGAGAGATTGATGACGGCAAGGAAACCGAGATAATTCTTTGTTACGGTGCAAAAGGGGCTGACGGTACAAACGGTACTGCATCGATTGCAGTTGCGGATGCAGCTGAAGGAAGTAACGGATCTGACGGCAAAGCTTCCGAATTTGTCGTTACTGAAGAACCTGCCGGAGAAAACTGCGCTGAGGGCGGTTTGAAAGTCGAGACACGTTTCGATTCTGACGGAAGCGGAATAGTCGAAGATTCGGAAGTTTCGGTAAAATATGTCTGCAACGGCGAAAGACCTCAGGGAAGTAAGGGCGAACAAGGCGATCAGGGAATTGCCGGAATGGACGGTAAAGACGGTGCTGACGGTGCAAAAGGCGAGCGCGGCGACAAAGGCGAACCGGGCGAACCGGGTGTTGCCGGTGAAAAGGGAGAAGCTGGCTCGGACGGTTTTGATTCGCTTGTCAGCGTAATTGATGAACCTGCTGGTAACAACTGTGAAGACGGCGGTAAAAAGTTCATGAGCGGTGTTGACAGTGACAGAAACGGCATACTTGATGAAAGCGAAGTCAAAAACAGCTACTATATCTGCAACGGCGAAGATGCGGAAGAAGCAAGCGAACAGGCGGTAAGTTCAGGTTGTTCTCTTACAGTTTTCTAATAGAATCCTGACAATTTTCCTCAGATATTCAAAATAATCAGTTCAAAAGCAAAGGATAAAAAAAATGCCCCCGAAGGGGCGTCAAGATCAAAACACGATAAAGACTGTTCTGGGAAAGAACTTCGGAGGTGAAGCCTTCCGGCATTTGAAAAAAAATTGTAGTGTTGGTGTAGATTTAATTTTTTTTTATATGTGTTGACCTGAGATGAACAGTCGTTATCACTTGAGAAAGATCAAATACACTCGTCCCAAGCAAAAAGTGTGCCTTATACTTTTTGTGGAAAAACAGATGTTTATAATGCTTAAAACCGATGCAAAATGTTAAGTGAGAAGTGTAAAAGGAAGTGGTGTAAACATTGATTTACATCAATGTAAGTTTTATTTATAAAGTGCCAGATGACTCGAAAGGTATATTTCGGCTCTGTAGCCGTTTTCGTTCGTAACTACCGGAATGTAGATTTCTCCGTTAAGGTATGCTGCGTATGAAAAAATATTTTCGCCGCTTGTAAGAGCTTCTGAAATGTCGGCTTCAAGAAGCGTGACATTTTTACCCGGGCACCAGCCTGCTCGACCGTAAGGCCATGTTCCGTATTGGTTGGGAACAACGCCGTTAACAACTTCTTCGAAGCAGCCGTCAGGAGTTCCGGCCTTGTTGAAGCGGATTTTGAAATCGGTCCCGTTGACTGTGAAAACCGATTCAAAACTACAGAATTCGGCACAGTTGGCCTCTTCCGAAGCATTTCCGTGACCTGTAATATAGGCGAAAATCTTAGCTTTTTTGATATTATCCGATATTTCGATTTTTATTGGTTCAAAGTGCGAGTTGTAGTTTTCGTCAAACTGTTCTCGCTGGTTGAAAAGCGGAACTAGAGTGTTTTTTGCGGAATCTGTTTTGTTTATAAAAATAAAATCGAGATTATTGACGTAATAGTCGCCGTCAACTGTAAACCTGAATTTATATTTGCCCTCTTTATCAAAAAGCGGTTTCAGCGGTGTGATGTCTGTCAGCCATTTTCCGCTTCTGCCGTATGTAGTTATCCACCGGCCGATTTCCGTTTCGCATTTTTCACCGTTTTCATCGCAGAGAAAAAGTCTTTCCAGTCTGTCCCATTCGCAACTTTTCGGTGTGTCGCAGATCTGTTCAAGCATAATATAAAGTTCGCCGTTTTCGGAAAGTCCGTTGAAATCAACTTCAAAATCGATGTTTTTTGTCCATCCTTCTTCTTCAAAAGGAACGTTGTCGAGTCCTTTGAAAATCTTGGATTTGTCAGAAATTTCTTTTATGAAGTCGGACATTTTCTTTTCATAATCGTAATATTCAGCTTCTTTGTAGATATCATCAAGTCCGGACATTGATCCGCCTTGTCTGATTCTACGCTCCCTGTCAATACCGAAAAAGAAAGCTGAGTTGTTTTTCAGCAGTTCGGCGATCCATGGATCGGTTTTTGAAGCTGGTTTGGTCACAACATGCATCTTCTTTAAAATATTAGAGTTTCCTGTGATATCGTAAGCATCTTGGATGGAACCTTTAATGCTATTGATTTTTTCTTCGACGATATCGGTTTTGTCGCTGTCAACAATGAAGAAAAAGTGGATGTTGTCAGGTGCTTTGTCGAAAAGATTATAGAGCTGTGTCTGCCAGATTTTTGTGCTTGTCATGTTCATGGCGCGGTAGAAAAACAAGATGTAGTTTTCATCTTTTGAATAATTTTCAGCGAAATTCCAATCTCCCGAATCAAGCGGCAGAGTGAAGTCGCAGGCATAGTCTCCGAAAGATGTTCCGCACTCCAGATCTTCAAAATCGGGGCTTTTTGCTCTTTCATCATGGTCGTCAGCCGGTTCTTCGTCCTGAACTATTTCATTGTCAGACTCTTCTTCATCTGAAACTTCCGAGTCGTTTATGGCATCGCTGTCAGAATAATTGTCATTGTCGCCGGTTGTTTCATCTTCGTTTTTTTTGCTGTCCGAACATGCTGCCAGCATGAACAGTAGCGCGAAAACGATAAGACAGGATTGTTTGAACTTCATTTTTTACCTCGTATGTTGTTGAATCTTAAAAGAAAATTGCCAAACTTAGAAAAGTGTTACCGAGCATCCTGATGATGAAGACTTTAATGACGAACTACTACCTTCCTTCATGCAGTATTTCGAGCAGCCGTCGCCGTCGATTCTGTTGCCGTCGTCGCACTGTTCACCGTCATCGAGGAAACCATTGCCGCAGTTGACTTTGTTGTCGTCGTTGCCGGAATTTTCGTTGTTGCCGGACTCACCGTTGCCGCCGGAGTTGCCTCCGCCGTAGCAGCCTGACTTGTCCCAGCTGAGGCAGTCTTTCGCGCATTTTGCCGTTCCGTTTTCAGGTGCGCCTGCAAGCTGTTTGCACGGAATCGAATCTCCGTCGCAGATTTCTCCGTTGTCAATATTATGGTTGCCGCAAAGGTTTCCGCTTCCGCCGGAGCATGTTGATGTATCGTATCCTGAGCATGATGTGTTGCACTGAGCGTATCCGTCTGTGAAGTTGCTGTCAATGGATTTGCAGGTTTTCATGTCTCCGTCACATTTTTCACCTTCTTCCTTGATGTCGTTTCCGCAGTTTGCAACGGTTTCGGTTCCTTTAGGAAGGATTTTATTGGAAATACATGCATATCCGGAACGGACAGTGTTGTAATTGCATTTTGCTATGCATTTGCCCTGATAACATTCGACTTTATTTGTTCCGTTGTAGCAATCTGAGTTTTTGGTGCACTCAGCCGAACAGTATCCGTCGGTCCAGCCTTCGTCGGTGATGCACATCGGAGTTGCGGCTGTGTTGATGCAGTCATCAGCCTCACTGCAAGCAGATCCTGCACGTCCTTGTCCACCCTCGGTGCAGTCGTCGTCAACAGTGCCGCTGCAGTCATCGTCTCTGCCGTTGTATTCTCCGAAGCAGCCGTCTATTTTAGCTGTTGAGATACATGCGCCGCATGTTCCGTTTTTAGCTCCGACAAGCATCGCGTTCGCATCGACGACACCGAAGCCGAAGCATGGTGAATGTTCAGCAGATCCCCCTGCAATCCACTCGTCAGACTGTGTCGTCCAGGAACCTTCGCTACACGTTTTTGTCGTTTTATACGCGGATGATTTGATGCAGTTCATTGCACCGGAGAAGCTGAGATCGGAAGCGCCTGCGAGCATAAGAGCGACAGCACCGGCCGCGACAGGTGTCGCCGCGCTGGTCCCGCTGAACCCGCTTGTGTAGTCACCGTTACTGTCAAGGCTTCCTAGACAGTTATAGGCCGAACATGCATATCCGTAGTTGTTGCCCTGAATATCGGTTGTCGATGCACCAGCACCGGCGCTGATGTCGACCTCGGCACCGTAGTTCGAGTAGCTTTCCATGCTGCCGTTACTGCCGAGAGCGCTGACTGTCAGCATATTGTTGTCTTTCAAAAAAGCCTGATTTGAAGTCGGGCAGTGCGAGTTCCCAGCTGCCCACAAAAAGATTGTTCCTTTGCCGTTACGGCCGTTCGCGATGCCGTAGTTTATTCCCTGCGAGCTGCTGTTGTCCGCCGGACAGGTTTGGCATGCGCCGGTATAAGGGTTGGCATCCTGACAGCCCCAGCTGTTGCTTACAACCCACGCACCATTATCAACTGCGTGTTTGATGGCTTTATAGGTATCACCGGCCTGCTGTGTCGAAAGGAACCTGATCGGGATGATCGGGCAGCCCCAGCATGTTCCGGCAACACCGATACCGTTGTTGGTTTTTGCCGCCGCAAGACCTGCACAGGCGGTTCCGTGCGGAACCGATTCGTGGTCGTCCTGGCTCGTTGCAGGACCGCCGCCGGTGTTTCCGACGACATCAAGACCGAGGCTCGTAAGAACGTTCAGGTCCGGGTGGGTCAGATCGACGCCGCTGTCGATGATGGCGATCCTGACGTCATCCCTTCCCTCGGCTGTTTCAGTCTCCCATGCTGCCGGAGAGTTGATCTGCGGAAGATGCCACTGATTCGAAAAATACGGGTCGTTCGGCGTTACCTTTCTCTCTTTATAATACCAGGGCCAGTTAGGCTGAGCCCAGTGGACGAGACCGCGCTCGAAAAGTGTATTCGCGAAAGCAAACGGATCTACGCCGACAGGAAGTTCAACCGAATAAAAGTTATCGTCAATAACCTCGACGACCTTCAGATTAAACTTGTCCATGATTTGGTACTGTTCCTCAACAGAAGTTGATTCATAGAAATGAATTCTCATTGTTCCGTCGAGAACAATCAGGTGATCCGGAGCGTAGTAGGTCAAAACCGGCCATGCTGCAACATGTTTCTCAGCGAGAAGATTTCTGACCTGCATCCAGTTCTTTCTGTCTGACTGGTCAAGGGCAATTCTGAAAGCTCTGTAATTATCGTTGTCGTAGGTGACTTCGCCGAGCATATCGGAAATTCTGATGCCGTTGAACTCAATAGAATCAAGCGTTTTAAGGTTTACATTGTGCGGAATTGCAATCTGATCATAAAGCTGCAGTAAAAACTGTGGTCCCAGAGTCATGTGGTAATAAAACGTGTCATAAAGTCTGCCGTCCTCTCTTTCGACAAGTTTCCCGAGGACTGGGCGTTCTTGTTCAGCAAAAAGAACTGAAAACAAAGAGAAAAACAAAATAAGAGTGAGTGTTTTCCTGAGAGCAGGCATTTTTTCCTCCAAAAATATCAAAAACACAAAAACTAAAAATACAAGCAAAAATAATGCCTTAGAAAAAATGTCAATAAAACGGCGAATTTTTCAAGCATCAAAAACTAATAATTGTAGCCTTTTTTAAATTAAAATCAAGAGTTATTTTAACCTATAAAAATTAAGAACCTGAAAACTGCCGTCACGAAAATATTCTGTCGAAAAACTGTTGTCTTACCCGTTTTATTCTTTCTTTCCTTTCGGGTTTGTCCGGAGTGGGATAAGTTGAGTTTGTAAGAAGTGCTGCAATAGTTTTTGTTTCTGGATCAATCAGAAAGGCTGTACCGGTGAAGCCGAGATGGCCGATGTATCTATGTCTCGCCGATTTTCCGTAGTTGGAATCGTTCCCTTCAGGGCGGTCGAAGCCGGCAAAATTCAGTTTTTGCGCAGTCGGCATGAACCACGGTGTTTTAAGCAGACTGTCAAAATAACTGACAACTTCTGAAGCACTTCCAAAAAGCCCTGCATGACCTGTTTTTCCGCCTAAAAACCAGCAGTTTTCATCTTCAACTTCTCTTTCGGGAAAAGCGTTGCGCATTTTCGAGAAAGCCGTTTTCGGGTTTTTTTCTTTTGAACTGTATGTGAGGTCAAAATTTAACTTGTTGATTTCTTTAAAGTTCTTAAAAATCTCGCTAATTGGCTGATTGAATATGTTTTCAAGAATGAAGCCTAGCAGAATGTAGTTTAAATCGCTGTAGCACTTCGTTTTGTCACTTGTTTCATGCTGAAAAATGATTGTTTCAACCTCTTTTTTTCTTTCTTCCAAAGATTTTTCTGCTGGAACAAGCTCGTAAAACGGAAGCCATGCCGGAAAGCCGGAAGTGTGGCTCAAAAGTTCGTAAAGTGTTATATTTTTACCAAAATTCCCGAAAAAGCGGGAGATTTTTTCGTTTTCTGAAAGCTTGCCTGAAGAAAAAAGGTCGTAAAAAATCGGAACCATGACAATCGCTTTTGTGAGCGAAGCCAAGTCGAACTGCGTGGTATCGTTGATTTTGTCCTGAGAATCGAAATCATAAGTTCCGCCGCATCCGCACGAAAGGTGTCCCTCCTTCAAAAATGCATACTGATAAGCGGAATAAAGCTTTGAAGTGATGTTTTCTTCTAAAAAATCGAACATTAGAAAAGGGTCATTGAGCAGCCGCTGCTTTTCTTTTCTTTCTTGGATTCGTCATCGCTATACATATCGTCGTCGATTGCTTCGTCGCTGTCTCCTGCAATTTCTTCATCGGAATCCGGAACATTCTCGTCATCGTCATTTTCTTCGGGTGTTGGTTCGGCGTTGCATTCTTTGTCCGATGTCCATGATGCTTTAGCTTTCGGATAAGCCAAAAGTCCGGAAGCCTTTCTGTTTATAAAGTGGATATAGTATCTTTTGCCGGGCTCAAGATTTTTGAATGTCCATACATCATCATTACCCCTATCCACAATATCATCGTATGTTACAACGACAGGATAATCATTTAAATCCCATGTTATCGGTTTGCCTTCACGGATAAACGCTGAAAATTCCGGAACATTCCTCATGTCTCCGGTGTCGCTGTAAGGCATTCCGCTGATAGTAAGCGTATCAATGCACTCCGGCACATCAAAGTAAAGCTGGACATACATTGGGGCGACTTCTTCGACAATACCGTCATCATATTCGATTTTGACTGTGTTGGTGGAAAGATTGTAATATCCGTCGCCGACACCTCCGACAAAGAAGTATTCAGTCGGGTTCATGACATTCCTTGCGCGGATTTCCTCAAAGTATCCTCTGTCGGTAAGAATTTGTTTGACATCGTCCTTGAGATCGGCGGCAACACTTTCCTTAGTTGCCTTTACCATAAGTTCTCCCCATGCTTTGTAACCGATTTCGTTGCTCGGAACAGACATGAGCGCCGTAAGGAAAATGCGTGCAAAATCGTCTTTTGTGAAGCCGTTCTCGAGCATTTTTTTGTAAATTTCCCAGTGCGCTCCGACAAGGGGAAGACCGTCGTTGTGAGCCTCGCCGTTGAAATCTTCGTTTACCTTGTTGGGATTGGTCGTCGTTCTAAGACATTTGAAACCGTCAATGCTCTCAGTTGCACCGGTTCCTTTTGCGACATATTCGGCAAGGCACGGATCTTCGGTGATTATGAAGGAGAAAACGTCTGCCATACCTTCGTTCATTCCCATGATTTCGTTGGTAAAACCGTATTTGTCAGGCCAGCCTTCGTATTCAAAATTCGCGATGCCGTCAACCACACCGTGACCGAATTCATGGTAGATTACATCGCCGTCATAAGCAAAATCGGCTTTTGTGCCCTGCCCGAAAACTAGCGCGTCGCTTGTGTTGTATTCAAAGTCGCCGTAGAACATTTCGGCGAAATAAGGGTCATATGCACTGAAGAAAGCATTGTCCATCGGTTTCAGGTCAGCAGTGTTATATCCGGCGTAATAACCCAGAATTTGAAAGTTGGCAATGCCGAGAATCGGCTTGGTTCCCTCATGATTTGGAAGTTCTGTGTATTCTTTAAGACCGAGCCCTGCAAGATAGTTATAAATTTTCGTCATGTGATAGTAAAGCGCAATTTCGGGATAGATATCGTCAGTATCGAAATTGTATTTCAGACCGCTATTCCAGTCTTCATATATGAAATTGCCGTTTTCCTCTTTGTTAGCCATTTGTTTGAGAGTACAGCGCTGAAATTCGTATTTTTGATAGCCGGCATCATATTCAAATGTTTCGCCTAAATCAGGGCAGTTTACCGCTACGATTTTTCTCAACCCGTTTTCATCGGCTTCTGCCGAAAGTTTTCCTTCCGCATCGTCTGCGACCCAGAGAAGATCAACTTCTATCGGATCGGGAGTGCTGACAGGATTCTCTTCAAAAACTTTAGCTTTGTTCGTAGCATATTTTATAAGATTGCCGCTTCTAAGAAGCTCTCCTGAGTTGGCGTCAATGAAAAAATATCTGCCGTCAAGCGGGCTCATCGGGCGGAAACGGACGCGGTAAGCAAGCCTGTAGCTGTCGTCATAGCCGATTATCACGAGCTTTGAGAGAAAATCGGGATTTTTTATCGAATCTCCGTAAAGTTTTTTTGCAAAGTCGAGAGCTGCTTTTTCAGCTGTCATAGCCGGTTTGGTGTTGAGTGAGAAATTGTTCATGCCGTTGATAATGTCAACAATTTTTCCCTCTTTTTCTTTGACAACAGTGAATCTGCCGACAACCGGGATTCCGTCGTAAGCCCACGAAACCCGATGAATCGAAATGCCGGAAATCGTGTTTGAGTTCTGAATCTCACCTTTGAAGAGCGGGCTTTTGAGCGATATCATCGCCGGAAGTTTATGCTCTACAAAAGCAGACATGTTTTTGACGGCAACAGGTTTTGCCGGTTTGATAACTTCAAATGCCGGTTTCTCGCCGAAAAGGGCGAAAACAGCCAAAACGAGAACGATTGTTACAAGTAGTTTTTTCATTTCATACTCCAAAAAAACAAACTTAATTTTTTATAGCAAGAAATATTCTCAATTTTTTTTGCCAGTAATTTCAGCATCTTTTAAGCCAAGCACTGTTTTAACAATGCTTTCGGCATCGATTCTTTCGATTCTTCTCAACTCTTTCTGTGTGCCGTGTGTTGAGAAACTGTCCTTGATTCCGAGAATCGTGCACTTTGTCTCCATCTTGCGGGTGCTCAGGTTTTCAAGTATTGCCGAGCCGGCGCCGCCTGCCGCAATGCCGTCTTCAACCGTTACGATGTGCTTGATTTTGTGTCTTTCAATCAGTTCGAAAAGTTCTTCCGGCAGCGGTTTTACGAATTTTAGATCGTAGACGAAAGGAGAGATTCTCTCTTTTTCGAGTTTTTCGGCTGCTTCAAGTGCAAAAACAGTTGTTATTCCGATTCCGACAATCATAATTTTGTTTTTCCCGTTCCTCAAAAGTTCACCGTTACAGGTTTTGAGCGGTACAAGGCGGTTTGAACTGCGTTTCCCGAGGCCGCATCCTCTCGGATAACGGATGGATACAGGTGAAGAGAGTGAAAGCGAAAATTCAATCATTCTTGCCATTTCGCATTCGTCCCGCGGCGCCATTACAGTCATGTTTGGAATCATCCGTAAATAAGCAATATCGAAAAGTCCGTGGTGAGTTGCTCCGTCCTCGCCGACAAGCCCGGCCCTGTCGATAAGGAAGGTGACGGGAAGGTTTTGCAGAGCAACATCGTGGACGATATTGTCAAAAGCGCGCTGCAAAAAAGTGGAATATATTGCAACCATAGGTCTGAGACCGCCTGCTGCAAGTCCTGAAGCAAATGTCACGGCGTGTCCTTCCGACATTCCGACATCGTAAACTCTCGACGGAAAGGTTTCCTGAAGTTTCCAGAGTCCTGTTCCGTCCGGCATCGCGGCAGTTATCGCGACAAGATTCGAGTGCCTTCTGAAAAGACGCGGCAGATAGTCGGCAAGGTATGCCGTGAAAGAGGGCGACGACGGATTTTTTATTTCGCCGGTTTTGATGTCAAAAGGAGCAATTCCGTGGAATTTCCGAGGGTTTTCTTCGGCAAATTTATAGCCTTTGCCCTTCATCGTGTGGATGTGGAGCAGCACGGGTTCGCTGTTGTGCTTGATGTCGTTCAGTGTTTCTATAAGTTCTTCGATATTGTGTCCGTCAATCGGGCCGACATATTGGTATCCGAACCCTTCAAAAAGTATTCCAGGGGTAAGCAAAGATTTCGATGAATTGATTGTTTTCCTAATAATATCAACTATTTTATCACCATGGAAAATCGGAGGCAGCTTCGAGATAAGCTGTTTTATCTCCTCTCTTGCCGAAGAGTATTTCTGCCCAGAAAGTTTGCGGCTGAACCATTTTGAAAGCGCTCCTACCGAAGTCGAAATGAACATGTCGTTGTCGTTAAGAATTGTTATCGTGTTTCTGCCGAAACGGTCTACGTTGTTCATCGCTTCGAGTGCGAGTCCGCTTGTTATCGCGCCGTCGCCGATCACAGAAATAACTTTCGAGCGGTCGCTTTTCATCCTCATCGCTTCTCGCATTCCAAGACCTGCCGAAATAGAAGTTCCGCCATGACCTGTTCCGAAGAAGTCAAACTGCGATTCTGAAATTTTCGGGAATCCTGAAATGCCGCCTAAAGTCCTCAAAGTGTCGAAATTCTCGCTTCTGTCGGTAAGCATTTTGTAGGCGTATGACTGATGCCCGACATCCCAGATCACCTTGTCCTGCGGCAGATTGAAAACCTTGAGAATTGCAATCGTGAGTTCTACGGTTCCGAGCGACGAAGCAAGGTGCCCGCCTCTTTTCGAAACCGTTTCAACCATTTTTTGTCTTGTTTCTTCAGCAATTTTTTCAAGTTCTTTCAGATCGGCATTTTTTATTCTTTCAATCATTTTACTCTCCAAAGTTGCAGTTTATCAGGTTTCTGACATAGGCAAGCGTTGCAGTTACGGCGTTTTCCATCCGAAGTATCGGAGTTTTGAGGGAGAACATTTTGAAATTTCTGCTTTCGAAAAAAGCGGTTTCTTTTTCCGAAAATCCCCCTTCGGCACCTATCCAAAGCATTTTGTCTTTTTCGTTTTTGCAATCGTAACTTGATAAATTTATTGGCGAATACGGATGAAGCACAATTTGCTCGCAATCTATAGCGGCAAGATTTTCCATTGTTTCCAAAGTTATTTCGGGGAGGAACGTCCGGCGTGACTGTCCGGCGGCCGAAGCGACTATGCTTTTAAGCCGCGGCATCTTTTTTTCGATGAATTTCATATCGGTATTCGAATAGTCGGAACGGAATATGAAAAAAGCATCGGCACCCGCCTCGACTCCGTTTCTCAGGCACTCTTCAATGGCCGAAATATCAGCTGAAGCAAGTGCTGCATAAAGTTTCGGTTTATTTTTTAACTCGCTGTATTTATTAGTTATTATGAACTTGGCATCTTTGCCTGAAAGGGCACATTCGGTTTCGTAGACAGTCCCTTCCGAAGCAAAACAGACTTTTTCCCCGGCGCGGATTCTGCGCACCTTTACCAAATATCTGAGATCTTCCTCTTCGGGAATAAGCATTTCATTGGAAATATTGAGTTTTTCCTTAACTATATAAATCATTTTCGAAGCCGTTTGCGCTTAAAAAAACAAAAACGGACAATCATACACAATTTTTAAGGAAAATCCACGATGCAGATAAAAAGGCTAAATTTCGAACATATTTCCGATGTTCAGGATCAAGTCGGGATCAAACACTTTTTTGATGCGTTTCATTTCGTTTATTCCGTGTTCGCCGAACATCATTGAAAGGTATTTGTGCTTGAGTTTTCCTATGCCGTGTTCGGCTGAAACCGTCCCTTTGAGTTCTAGTACTTTCTGAGCCATAAGTGCATATATTTCCTTGGCTTTTTCAAGTTCTCCATAGTTCTGCGGAAGCATGTTTATGTGCAGATGATTGTTCCCGATGTGGCCGAAAACGGCGTGTTTGATTCCGCAAGTTTCGAGAGTTTCCCGGTAGAATGCTGCAAGCTCGTCAAATTTGTCATCGGCTACGGCAAAATCGGTCCCCAGTTTGTGAATATTCGGATACTTTTTCTTTATTTCGGCAATAGTTGCGTTGACGCTTTCGGGAACAGCATGACGGAAGGCTTTTATCCGCTCTATTTCGCAGTTTTCCCATGCGCACCACGAATTTTCGTTCCCATTTGTGAGTTCAGCCGCTTTTTTTGCAATTTCAGCGAGTTCGTTTCTGTCAAAAGCGATATCAAAAAAGACTGCTGCGGCAAAACTTTCGTCAAGTTGCGGAATATCGAGGCTGACGCAGTCGCTTTGCATTCTTGTTCTTATCAAATCTAGTCCTGATTTGCCGATAAATTCAATAAAATCAGGCTTTAAAGTGCTTTGTTTCAGCTTTTTTACAAAATCGAGAGATTCGTCAACCGATTTGAAAAACTGGACGACGCTGAGGGACGGGTTTTGTTTTTCGAGGTATATTTCAAGAGTTGTGATAACGCCCAGAATTCCTTCTGAACCTATAAAAAGATCAATAATATCCATATTTTGTTTTGAGTAAAGTCCTGCCGCGTTTTTGCAGTCAGGCATTTCATAGGCCGGTCTTGAAAACTTCTTTCCGGCAAAATCGAACATGTCCGAAGCATCGGCAAAGCATTTTCCCCGCTCTATTTTGTGAATAGAACCGTCTGGGAGGACGACTGTCAGCGATTTTATCCAGTTTCTTGTCGGCCCGAACCTGTATGTCGCCGCGCCGCTGGCGTTTGTCGCTGCTGTTCCGCCTATCTGGGCGCTCATTTCGGTCGGATCAACCGGATAAAGCCAGAGAGTGTCGGGATTTTCGAATGATTTTAACGCATTTTCGTCGAGTTCTTCAAACTTGGCAGTGTCTTTTGTTCTTAAAACTGATGCAATTTCAGAAAGAGTGACAGCTGCCCCGACTTTCAGAAAAAAACGGTCGTTTTCAAAACCCAAGCCGATGATTTTGTTAAGTTTTTCCATCGAAATTACAATCCCGCCGAAAGGAACTGCTGCTCCTGTTATTCCTGTGCTTCCTCCGGAAACAGTCACTTTGAGATTGTTTTCAGAACAGAATTTCAAAATCGAGGAAATTTCCTCCTCGTTTTTGGGAAAAAATATCTTTTCGGCGTGTCCGCCGCCCATTTTGCTTTCGTCACGCAGGAATCTGTCGTCTTCAGAAACAGTTCTGTGTTCAATAAATCTGATATCTGTCATTTTTATACCCTTTCAAAAACAAAAAAACGGTCGATCATACCCGATTTTTCGGGAAAATCCATCGCGTTATATTGACTCTTTAAAATTTTTAAGTATAGACAATCGGTTTTTTTGATGTTTTGAGGAATACAAAATGAGATTTACAATTGTTTACTTGGTTCTTGTCTCCTTTACGTTCCTTTCACTGACACCTGCCGGTGTATCGCTGGCAGAACTCCGTGCGGATGACGGTTTTGAACTTGAAGAGCTTGATTTGGGGCTTGAAGAGGACGAGGAAGAATCCGAAGAGGAAAGTTCTTCCGAAAAAAGTGAAAAATCTGATGAAGAACTCGATGAGGAAGAGAGTTCCGAGAGTTCGGAAGATTCCGAAGAGTCTGAGGAGGAAGAGGATTCTGAGGAAGAATCTCCGAAATCAAAACGCTCCTCAAAGGCTGATGACTCGGAAAGCTACACCTCATCAGGTAAAAAGATTATGGCAGTATACGTGTTCGAAGATTCGCACACTGTCAAAGCGGCTGGTCATGTTGCTGCGGAAACAGCTTCCCGCCTTGCTGCGTCAAAGGATTTTGACTATGTCGGAACAGAAGCTGCTATTGAATCGTCATCATCTGCTTCTTGGTTGAAAAACGCTAAAAAGAATTTTGAAGAAGGAAAAGCGCTTTATAATGATCTCGGTGTGGAAGAGGCTATAGAAAAGTTCAAATCGGCTCTGAAATATCTCGAAGACAATATCGATAAAGTTGCTGATATGACTCTTATGAGTGATGTTATTTTCTATCTCGGAGCAAGCCATGAACTCCTTGACGAGGATGATAAGGCTGAATCCTATTTTTCAACATACCTTTCGATCAATCCTGACGGTCAGCCGGAAGGTTCCACTTTCTCGGAAGAAGTAATGTCGGCTTTCGAAGGAGTAAAAAGTGATCGCAAGAGTGCTGGAAAAGGTTCTCTGAAAGTTCAGTGCAATCAGAACGGCGCACTTGTTTTCATTGACGGTAAAATCGCAGGAATGACACCGCTCACTCTTCGCGGCATCAGTGAGGGCAAGCACTACTACCGCATCCACAAAAACGGTTTCCGTCCTGCGGGCGGTTCGATATCTGTGCGTGGAGGCAAGACAACTACCATCAATGAAACCATAAACAAGAGTGCTTCTGCTTCAGCTGTCAGCGCACTCGAAGAAGAGATGAAGTCAGGATTCGGCAGCCTTGCAATGATTCGCAAGGCGACGGATTTGGCTGAAGATAACGGACTTAATAATGTTTTTGTCGTCAAAGCGTCGCTCGGAGCTGATGAAAGACTCAAATATCAGGGCATTATGATTGACTGCGATAAAAAGGAATTCAAAAAAACTGAAGCGGTCATGGATCTTCCTGAAAAGGATGCAGCAGCTGATTCAGCATCGCTCAAACAGTTCAACAAAGCTCTTGTAGATGATCCTTACGAATATAAGGCTATATCCGATCTGCTTATGGAAGAGGCTGATTTGCTCGGACTTTCCGACAAACCTGCCGAAGAAAAGAAGGACGATAAGGAAAAGAAACCGATTTACAAAGAATGGTGGCTCTGGACAGTTGTCGGCGTTGTTGTTGCCGGTGGTGTAGCAGCAGGAGTAGTTTGCGGATTAGGAAAATGCACAGGCGGCAATGGCAGCAACGGTGCAACTTTGGATATAAACATTCAGTAGGAGAAGATAATGGCAAAGGAAAACAAAATGGAAATTCCTGAAATTGATACCAGAACGATTGAAAGAAAACTTAAAAGCGGTGAAATAACCGAAGAAGAATACAAAAAATATCTCGACAGCCTTGAAGAGTGCACCGATTATGACACAGTCAACGAAGCTGCACTCATCAAAGAAGCCAATATCAAAAGAAATTATTAGAGGTCTGTATGGATAACGAAAGCAAAGCTGAACTTTCGTCGATAGTCAGTCCGTCGTTTGAAAGTCTTGTTTCGTCAGTCTATTCGGCAATTCTGCTGAATCTGGGCGAAATCAAAGTCAAGGGGGCTGGGGAAGTAAGCGAAAATTTGGAAATTGCCAAATTCAATATAGGACTTCTCAAGATGCTCGAAGAAAAAACGAAAGGAAATCTTACCGAAGAGGAGGATTCCTATCTTCACGGCGTGATACTCAACTCTATGGAAAAGCTTCGTGAACACTCACTCTGACAGGCTTTTACGAGTCATAAACATCGCAAGATCGGCAGGAAACACTGCAAAAAAGTTTTTTTGTTTGCCTGAGCTTAAAAAATCTTTCAAATCCAAGTGTGATCTGGTGTCTGAAGCCGATATCACAGTCGAAAAAATGCTTCTTGAATCGCTGAAAACAGTTGATGATATCGACTTTTTAAGCGAAGAGTTCAATCCGAAGACAGGTCTCGCAAAACCGTGCTGGATAGTTGATCCGATTGACGGAACTACCAATTTTGTTGCCGGAATTGCCCCTTTTGCGATTTCGATTGCACATTATGACGGGAGTAAAGTCGATCTGGCGGTTTGCTTTCTTCCGGTGACTGACGAAATGTTCTGCGCCGAAGCAGGAAAGGGGGCTTGGCTCAACGGCGAAAAAATTTCGGTCAACAGCGAGGATACCGCGATAAACTGTGTAGGGGCCACAGGTTTTGCCGACATAACGCAGCACGGTGGAACAGGAACTTTGCCGGTTTTCTGCAGCATGGTTCAGAAGACGCGCGCCATGAGAAGGCTCGGTTCGGCTGTCACGGATTTAGTTTACACGGCGTGCGGAAAATTCGCGTTTTTTTATGAGGCGGGACTTTCGCCCTGGGATGTCGCGGCGGGTTCTCTTGTCGTGAAAGAAGCCGGCGGAATAGTAACCGAGTTTTCGGGCGGAGAAAACTATATTTTGGGGAAAACTATAATCGCCTCGAACCCGAAAATGTATGATTTTGTCAAAAACGAGATCATAAATTCCCTTCCCAAAAATTGTTTTTAATAAGAAAAACACTATAATATAGCGTTTTTGATTTTTGAGTTTGGATCTCATGTTTGAAGTGGTGCTCGTAAATCCGGAAATTCCGCAGAATACAGGAAATATTGCGCGGACTGTTCTTTCGCAGAAGTGCAGGCTGCACCTCGTGAAACCTTACGGATTCAAACTTGATACTGCGGCTGTGAAAAGAGCAGGTGTGGATTACTGGAAGTTCGTTGAAATCACGGAATGGGAGTCGGCAGACGATTTTTTTTCGGCAAATGACACTTCAAAGATGCACTTTTTTTCTCAGAAAGGGAAAAAAAGATACGACCAGGTTTCCTACAAAAACGGTGATTTTTTGGTTTTCGGGTGTGAGTCTGCCGGTTTGGGCGATGAAATTCTCGGCAGATACAGAGACCAGACATGCTGTCTGCCGATGCTTGACAGCAGGGTGCGCAGCCTGAATCTGGCGAGTGCGGCTACGGCAGTGATTTTTGAAGCGATGAAACAACTTGATTTTAGGGTATAAAAATGAAAAGGCTTTTGGCAGCTTTCAATATGAACAATCCGGATGAAAGGAACCGGGCGCTTCTTCTTTTTGCGTACAATTTCCTTGCAACTTCCATAATGGTTATGGGCCGAATCGTAAGAGACACTCTTTTCCTGAACAAATACAAAGGCGACAGGCTGATGCTTTCGTTCATGTATATCGGTGTTGCGATTCTTGTTTCGACGGCAACGTTTTTTTACACAAAAAGAAGTTCATATTACAGGATGGACAAGCTGATAACGACTACTTTTTCCATTGGTATAGTGTTTGTCCTGATATTTGTCGGGCTTGTCAACAATGAAATTTCCGCAGCTTTCTCGGCACTTTACATTTTTATCGAGCTTTTGGGCGCGTTTATGATGTTCCAGTTCTGGTCGTTCACAAACGAGCTTCTTGATTCGCGCGAGGCAAAGCGTGTCCTCGGTTTTGTCGGGTGCGGCGGCATTATAGCGAGTATGGCTGTCGGCGGCTCGGTTGGAAAACTGGCAGTTCTTCTAGGGAAAGTGCAGTATCTGCTCTTCATAAACGCAGTATGCATGATGATCTGCATTCTGATTGTCCGCTTCATGGGAAAGAAGTATCAGAGCCGCCTTCAGAGAGGTGTTGTCTCGAAAACACTGACTCCGAAACAGGCTGCTGCTGCCGCTGCTTCACAGGTAAGCATCTCGAAAACGCCTTACGTCAAATACATTGCGATAATGATAGCCTTGATTTACGTTGTCGTCACTCTTGTCGATTACCAGTTCAAGGTTGTAGCCTCTGACAAAATTACCGATCCGCAGAAACTGGCGGCTTACTTCGGTTTTGTCTACTCGGTTTTCGGCGGCGTTTTCTCGCTTTTCTTCCAGCTTATAGCGACTTCGCGTCTTCTTAAGTTCAGCATTTTCATGAGTCTCGGAATTTTGCCGGCTATACTTACTCTGAGTTCCATCTTTTTTATTGCAGTTCCGCCAGATCTTGTGATGTTCGGGCTGGCAGCTCCTCTTGTTGCTATAACCATGGCGAAATCGGGTGACAGTGCTTTCAGATATACGATAAACGACGCTGCTATACAGCTTTTGTATATTCCTCTTGATCCGAAGGTGAAAAGCAGGACGAAAGCGATAATCGATGGTATGGTCAAACCGATATTTATCGGCGTTTCGGGCTTTATTCTTCTTGCTGTAAGCTATCTGGGTAAAGCGGGAATCGTTTCTTCCGATGTCAAACTTATATCGTGGATAGTTACTGTTATCGGCATTTCATGGCTTCTCACGATAGTTGGAATAAGAGGGCGTTATCTTTCGGTTCTTATCGACAATATCAAGAAAAAACGCTTTGGCACAAACCAGCTTACAATGCAGCCCAATGTGCTCCAGAGTATTGTGCAGAAGGCGATTGAAAGCGGAGATGAAGAGGATCTTTCCATGGCTATTGATATGGTGGAAAGTTCCGGAAACTCGGCTTTCGGGCGTGATTTTGTTGCTCTTCTTTCCAAGGCTACCCCGAAAATAAAGGTTAAAATCCTCTCTCTGATGCGCCGCATGGAAAGCAGGTATAACACCTACAACATATTGAAATTGTTTCATGAACCTGACGAGGACGTTCTTCAGGAGGCTATTCTTACCTACGGTTATGTCCAGATGGATAAATCGGTTAAGTTTATTGCTCCGTTCCTTGATGACGACCGGATTACAATCAGAAGAGCGGCTGTTATCGCGCTTATCAAATATGCTGGTGTTGTAGGTGCCATGACCGCCGGATCGTATCTCAAGGCGTTTCTTGAATCAGAAGATGCCACATACCGGGCTGCTGCGGCTTATATTCTTGGCGAACTCGGCCAGAAAAACATGGATCAGCAGCTTTTCGCTCTGCTAAACGATTCCAATCCGAATGTCAGACGTGCCGCTGTCAACGCCGCTTCGAAAATAGAGTCCAGTGTCTTTATTCCGAAACTTTTCTATATGCTTTTTGACAGAGATGTCAGTTTCGATGTTGCGAAAGTTCTTTCAAAATTCGGGGAGAGGATTCTGGAACCTGCTTCAGACATTCTTTCGAACAAACTTGAAAGCTATCGCCTTAAAAGCGGAGTCGCGCGAATGCTGGGTGACATATACACACCGGAATCATTCATGCTGCTTGCCTCGTCGCTTGATACAGAAAGCGATGAAATGCGCAATATCGCCCTTAACAGCATGAAAAAACTGCTTTCAAAAGTTGAAAAGGTCAACCTCGACAAAGAGACGCTGAAAGTTTTGCTTTTGAGAGAGATTTATCAGTATTTCCAGATACTTTATTTCTCTGTCCAGATAAAAAAGAACTTAAAGACAGTCGGGCTGTCCGATGTTATGGATACAAAACTCAACAATTGTTACCAGCGTATTTTTTCAATACTTTCACTGATGTACGGAAATTCGCTATTTGACAATATCTACTTTAATATAACCAGAAAATTTGTTTTGCCGTCCCAGCGTGCCAACGCCTTGGAGATTATCGATAATATCGTTGACAAGGATATCAGACCTATAATCGTTCCTCTTATAGAAAGCAGGACAGAAGAGGAAAAACTCAGTCTGGGTTATCAGTTCTTCAGTGTTAAGCAGTTAAAAATATATGATATTATTGAAACTCTTCTTTCGGATGATTCGGAGTGGGTGCGTTCAGTCACTCTTTACGCGATAGCTCACGAACATATTACCGGAATATATGGCAGAATTCAGATGTTCCTTTACGATCCCAGCCCTGTAGTCAGGGAGGCGGCACTTTACGCGATGAACTATACGAAAATAATGATATCCAAAACAGATGCACACTATCTTTTGAACGATACTGACAGGTATCTCTGTGAATATTCCCGCTCTGTTTTGCAACCGGAAGCATAGGAGGAAAGATGCTTACACGAGTAGAAAGGGTACTTGCTCTCAAAAATATCGAGCTTTTCCATGACATTCCCGGCGAAGTGCTTGCCGATATAGCTGCATTGCTCGAAGAGGAAACTTTTGAAAAAGGGCAGTATATCGTGAACGAGGGCGACCTTGGAAAAGAGCTTTTCATGATTGTAAAAGGTGAAGTCGAAGTCGTTGTCGGCGGAAATGTAGTCGCGGTCATGAAAGAGGGGGCAGGATTCGGTGAGATGGCGCTTATCGACAATCAGCCTAGAAGTGCAGACATCATTGCGAGAAACGATGTTCTGGTTCTGAAAATGGAAAGCGATGACTTTCTTGAAATCCTGAAGCAGCGCGATGAAGTCGCTCTCGGTGTTATCAAAGTCCTTACCGGCCGTATCAGGGAACTTAATACAAAACTTGCGGAAAAAGCGGGCAAAAAATAAATATGTTCGGAAAAAAGAGTGAAGAACGGCGAATAGTCTGGTGGAATCTGCTTGCCATGACATTAATGACGGTGCTTTCTTTTGCGCTTGTCAATGCAGAAGGTGAACCTTTTTTTTACGGACTTGTTGCCGTGCTTTTTCTTTGCGTCGGAGTTCTCATAAAACGCCCTTACGTTTTTATCGGCATTATGATTTTGACGATAGTTCTTGTTTTTATTGTTAAAGACGGATTTTTCGGCATTCTTTCAGACGGGAACGACAATATTTTCAATTTCAATTTTTTTATTAACAGCAATAAGTAAAAGCCATGAAAAAACTTTTTTTATTTTTGATTGCTGCTCTTTTTCTATTTAGCTGCGGCGGCTCGAAAAACGACAACAAAAACGATAATGATATTGATGACACAGATTCAAATGCCGATGTATCGAATACTGATGTATCGAATACTGATGCCTCAGATAACGATGTGTCGAATACTGATATTCCGGATAACGATATAACGGATAGTGACGATAATTCCGATGCGGAACCGATGGACACAGATTCGGATACAGCAGAACCCGACAAAGATATTATGGAAAATGACGATGATACCGACATTGACACTGAACAGCAGGATGATGATGATAATCCGATAGTTTCCGACACTTCAAAAGTAGAGTGGAACGGAAAAACCGGAACAGTTTCGGTTTCAGGCGACGAACTCAGGACCTACACTCTGACAACAAACGCTGAACTCCGCAATAACGATGATCCGAAGCAGAGAACGTTTTCGGAAACTGCCGAAAGCCCGCGTCTCCGCAGCGGACACGATATGTTCGACGCACTTTTTGCTTTGGCTGTTACTGAACTCAATGAAAACAAAGTCTCGGCGATCAGCGATTACAGCATGAATCACGGCTCTTCAGTCGATTGCGACTGTTTCGAGACAGGCGAAGACTGGCATTACGTATGGACACGCGACACAGCTTATGCTGTTCATTCGGCAGTAGCTTTTCTTGAACCGCAGAAGTCGAAAAATTCTCTTGAATTCAAAATTTCCGAACGCAAAAGCACTGTCGGCGGTGGA
Organism: bacterium UBP6_UBA1177; assembly: GCA_002310995.1. Taxonomy (GTDB): domain Bacteria; phylum UBP6; class UBA1177; order UBA1177; family UBA1177; genus UBA1177. The sequence goes on from DBYV01000043.1 coordinate 40,866, forward strand.
AACATGCAGATTGTTCAGGACACCGGTTCAGGCGGTTCGTGGCCGGTAAGCACCGACCGCGTCGTCTGGGCTTTGGGAGCAATCGAGACGCTCAAAAACCTTGAAGGAAGCGATTACACTAGCTTTTTGTCAGACTCTTACGAAGCAATAAAAAACACTTTGGAAGCCGACAGACTTCATGTTTACGATGAAAATGACGGTTTGTACCGCGGCGAGCAGTCTTTTCTTGACTGGAGAGAGCAGACTTATCCGAAATGGACTGCCGACAATACGAAGCACATCGGAATGTCGAAAACTCTTTCGACGAATGTTCTTCACTATATAGCCATGACGATCGCAGCATCTATGGCGGAAGAACTCGGAAAAACGAACGAGGCAGCTCAATTTACAACTCAGGCTGAAAATTTGAAAAATGCAATAAAATCAGCATTCTATCTTGCTGACAAAAAGACTTTTTCAACTATGAAAACGACTTTTCTTGATTATTCCGCAGTTGACAAAAGAGATCTTCTCGGTGAAGCGCTGACCATTTTGTCAGGTGTTGCTGATAATGCGCAGACTGCTGAAATTATTGCTGAATATCCTGTGACTGAAGCTGGCCCGGCTGTAATTTTCCCGCAGGAGCCAGATACAAAAATCTATCACAACCGCGCAATCTGGCCTTTTGTTACTTCTTACGGACTTCGTGCTGCGGCAAAAGCGGGCAACGACAAATTCTATGAAAACGCATTCATGAGTTTAGTCCGCGGTGCAGCGCTCAACCTCTCGAACATGGAAAATTTCGAGTTTACGACTCTCAGCGCATGGTACGATGACGCGACATACCCGCAGTTGAGCGGCCCGGAAGTAAATTCAAGGCGGCAGCTCTGGAGTGTCGCGGGATTCCTTTCGATGGTCATTGACTCAATTTCCGGCAGAGAGCAGACTTTGAAAACGCTGTGGTTCTCACCGAAAATTCCGGTAAATCTGAGAAACACTTTCTTTGCCGGAAGTTCCGAAATCGTTCTTAAGAACCTGAAATTTAAAGGAAAAACTATTGAACTCAAGATCATTCTTCCGCAGAAAAACGATGGAAATTCGGGTTTTTACACACTTAAATTATTGAAACTTGACGGTGTCGAGAAAACAAATCCGTTCAGTGCCGGTGACTTGAAAGCGGAGAGTAAAATCGAAATGGAACTTGAACTTTCGGACGAAACGGGAACACTCAATCTTGTTGACTGCAACGCTAATCCCAACAAATGCTGGGCGCCGCTTCCTGTTACGAATGTTTCGGTCGGAGTGGACGGAAAAAGGCTCGGAATCTCTTTCGATCCTTCAGTCAATGCGGTTTCCTACAATGTTTACCGTGACGGAAAGAAGGTCAAGGAAAACCTGACCGAGACTTCATGGCGCGATGACTTTGAAAATCCTGACTATGTGCATAATTCATACTGCTACAGTGTTTCGGCAGTAAATTCCGAAGGTTGGGAAAGCCACCACTCGGATCCCGTCTGCTACTGGGGTACCGACTATGAACGGACAAAGATGCAGTTTTCGGCTGTGGCGGAAGAAAATGCGTCGTATGAATACCGTTTTGATCAGTTTGCAACGCATTCTGACCACAATAAACCGCATTTCGGCGACTGGGGTATACCGGACGCAGTTCTTTCGGTTTCAAATATTAAGCCCAAGGATAGCGGAACATATCTCATTTCTCTGGAATACGGCAGCGGCCGACCGATAAACACAGGTATCACTTCATGCAACAAAATAGTTAAAATTATTGATCAAAGTGATAGTTCGACTGTTCTGGAAAAAATGGTTTTCATGCCTCATTTGGGCGATAACTGGGATATATGGGGAGAATCTTCGTTCGTCAAGGTCGAACTCTCGAACGACAAAACCTATAGAGCAGAAATCAGGGACGCTTTCAACATGTCCTACTTTGAGCACTTTGTTCCTTACACTGCCGGTGTCGGCGGTGGAACCGACGTCTACAACAGAGCGAATATCTCTACACTCAAATTCCTGCTGAAAGAGATAAAGAATTAAGGT
>DBYV01000034.1 GCA_002310995.1 bacterium UBP6_UBA1177
GGGTTTCCCATTATCTGCTTGATCCGTTTCGATGCTTTGCTGCGCTCCCACAAACCGATCAGCCAGAGTGCCGTAAAGCCGCGTCTGGACAGGGTTTCAAGCTCTTCGTCGGGAATTCTGTCGAGAGTGTGGATATCGGTCGAATACTGCTTTGAAAGCTGGTCGAGCCAGACAAAAATGTTTTTCGCGATCATCACGACTCGCGGCATCCAGAGCGAATCTTTCGAGAAATTCTCGTTCTCGGGGTCGCCTTCACCCCTGCCGGCAAGAGCTTCTTTTGTAAGTGCCGGAAAATTGCCGCCGCCTCCCGGCCCGAAGACAGGTTTTGTCTCCTCTTTTATGATGTCTGCCGAAAGAAGAAGCATTTTTGAAAAACGCGCCGAGATCTTTACTCCCCAGTTCTTGCGGATAAATTCAAGCTGACCTGCCAAAGAGTCAGGGGAAGCTTTGAACGGAGCGCGCAGAAGGTCGAGAACAGAAATTTTTTCGCCTCCGAAATCGATTTTCGGATTTCCTGCAAAAAATCTCTCCGCAATATCAAAAAATCTGCCGTAAGCCGGATTTTCCGCAAGTTTTGCATCTCCGAAAAGTTCGTCAAATTCGGAAAAAGCGGGGTTTTCGTTCGCGATTTTAAGCAGAAGAACTTCTTCAAGTTCCGCAAATTTGTTGGGAACGCCCTCTGTCGAAGCGGCTAAGAATTCAGCTTCCGACATTCCGCCTGATGCGACTGCGCTTGTCGGGAATTCCCGGACAAAATCCAGAAGAAGTTTTTTGAAAGCATCCTCTCCGATCTCACCCTCAGCAGTTTCAAAAAGTTTTTCCGAAAACTGCGGGAAAATTTCTGTTCTGTAAAGGTGAAAAACGAAGTGGCTGATCTCGTCGATAAGCCCCATCGCATAAAGGTTTCCGGGAGTTATGTGCTTTTTGCTTTTTTCGGCGGCATACTTCGAATTAAGTTTGTACGCGAAATTTTTTGCAGCCGCAAAATCTGCAAAAACAACGTTTCCCGTGATCGAAAAAAGCTCTTTTGAAAGTCCGAAACGCTCTCTCGCGAGGCGGTTCACATGGAAGTGGTTCTTCTGCATATTTTTTCCGGAATTTAGTTTAAGAAAGTGCCTTTTTGACAAGTCCGCTTGCCGTTTTTCCGTCAAACTGTCCGTCATATTTTTTCTTGAGTTCAGCCATGACATTACCCATCTGACGCGGTGACTTGTCGGGAAGAGTCGCTACGATTTCAACAATCACTTTCTCAAGTTCTTCTTCACTAAGCTGCTTTGGAAGAAGCGATTCAAGTATCTCTTTTTCGCGGAGAGTTTCTGTTTTGTCCTTGCCCATCTCGTCCATCAGCGCGAGGGTTTCGTTCACGTTTTTGAGGAATTTCTTGATCATCGCGATAGTTTCCGCATCGGTCGTTTCGCGGTTTCCGTCGTTTTTGCCGACCATTACAGCCTCTGCGACTAAAGTCGAAAGGAGATTTCCTTTGACCGTATCTTTCTCAAGTTTCGCCTTCATCATCATTTTTCTAAGTTCGCCAAGCAGCATTTTGACCTCCCTGTTTAAAACCAATTAAAAAAGAACGAAAAAGTATAGTTGCAACTTTTTTGATGTCAAAAATAGAGCCGCTGTGGCATTAAGTTATTTCGTGATTTTATCCGCCGAAATGAAGCCGTAAGCGTCAGTGGCGCAGAAAACCGCTTTTTTGATCGCTTCGCTTACGACTTCTGCCGCGATAATTCCGACGAGATCCGTGTCCGCACTGATGTTCCCGACTGAGAGAGCATAAATACTGTCACCGTCAGCTGATGTATGGACAGGATTTATCGAGCGTGCGTAGCCGTCCTGGGCCATTCCCGCGATTTTGCAGAGTTTCACTTTCGGAAAAGCGGCGTTTGTGATGACGACTCCAAGCGTCGTATTGCCTGCGAACTTGTTTTCTTTCGGAATTATGCTTTTTTTCATGTATTCGGAAGTGCTGCGAAGGCCGCTTCTATCCTCGGTGAGAAGCCCTGCGATCTGTTTTCCCGTTTTGTGATCGAAGATGTCGCCCAGAGCGTTCAGTGCGACAACGGCACCTATCTGAAGCTCTCCTGTCTGCACGGCATAACTTCCGATGCCGGTTTTCATGCAATAGTCCATGCCGAGGATCTTCCCGACAGTAGCTCCGCACCCGGCTCCGTAGTTGCCGTCGCGGTAGTTGGGATCGTCAAGCGCGATTTTCGCCGCCTCGTAACCCATCGCGCTGTCAGGCCGCGTGAAAGTGTCTCCGACAGTAAGATCGAACAAATCGGACTGCACCACGAGTGGCACTTTTGTGACTGAAACATCGAAGCCGATCCCTCTCTCCTCGAGAAGTTTCATAACTCCATCCGCCGCACCGAGCCCGAAAGCACTTCCTCCGCCAAGAACGACAGCATGGATCTCTTCAGCCGCCATGAGCGGGTTGAGCAGCTGGCTTTCACGCACAGCAGGGCCGCCTCCGCGGATGTCGATACCGGCGCGCATCCCTGTTTCGCTCACAAAAACAGTGCATCCCGTAGCCGCTTTTTCGTTCTCGACCTGGCCGATTTTTATCCCTTTGATTTCGGTTACCGGTATTTCTTTCATTTATGCCTCCTTTTTGTTCTTCAGCTCGTTTCTGACTTTTTCCAGATCATCGCAGGAAAGCAGAGACATAAGATCATCTATTTCTTCTATGCTTTTATCCCACCACTTGAACTCAAGCAGCAGTTCAGTCAGCTCGTCGTCAAAGCGTTTTTTTATGACCCTGCACGGGTTGCCCACTGCAACAGTATAAGGCGGAATATCCGAAGCCACGACCGAATTTGCCCCGATAATAGCTCCGTCACCGATATGAACACCCGGCATCACCGTTGCATTCTGACCGATCCAGACATCATTTCCGACGATAGTGTCGCCTTTGAGTGGTAGCTCTTCTGTTACAGGCGCAAGCGCGTTTCCCCAGTTCCCGCCCATGATGTAAAACGGATAAGTGGTCACACAGCCCATTCTGTGATTGGCACCGTTCATCACGAACTCGACACCCTTTGCTATGGCACAGAACTTGCCGATGATCAGTTTGTCGCCGATAAAACCGTAGTGATGCGTTACATGTTTTTCGAACTGGTCTGCACCGTTCACGTCATCGTAATAGGTGAAATCACCGACAATGATATTCGGATTTTTCACAACATTCTTGATATAGCAGAGACTTGGAATCTTCGGATTCGGGAAAGCCTCGTCAGGACTAGGTGTCTGTCTGTTTGTCATTTGTCACTCCGATATTTAGATTCTCTTTTTTTCATCCAACCGCTCCGTTACACAATGTCTGCCGGCGTGCAGCCGCTGACACTGATGAGGTCTTTGGGGGAAAGTTCGACCTGAAAGCCGACTTTTCCTGCGCTGACATAGATTTTTTCGAGATTTTCGGCGGTTATATGCAGAAATGTCGGGAACTGTTTTTTCATTCCGATCGGCGAGCAGCCGCCGTGGACATAGCCGGTAAGCGGTAGAAGCTCTTTCTGTTTTATCATTTCGATCGATTTTTCGCCTGATGCTTTAGCCGCTTTCTTGAGATCAAGCTCGGCGTGGACGGGGATCACAAAAACATAGTGCTGGCCGCTTTTTCCCTGTGTGACGAGCGTTTTGAAAACATTTTCTGGAGCTTCGCCGAGAATCGCGGCGATCTGAACACCTGTCAAAGTGGCGTCCGGTTCGTATTCATGTGCGGTGTAAGCAATTTTCTTGCTCTCCAGAACACGCATAACATTGGTTTTTTCGGGCTTTTTCATTTAAAACTCCCTTAAGTTAAATCCCTTTCCGCAGGATTTCCAGATAATTTTCGTAAGAATAAATCCTTGATTTGCCCGATTTCGCGGTCTGTTTAAGGATTCCCTTTTCGCAGAAAGCTGAGATGTAGTTTGCGGCGGTGTTGTATGAAAGGTGCAGGGCGGCAGCAGTTTTTTTCGTTTCGATAATCGGATTCTGTTCGATGTAACGCAGAAATTCGATCGATTTCGGTGAAGCGAGGATTTCCTCGTTTTTCTGCCGCAATGCCGTTAAACGGTCGATGGTTTCGGTCGCGTCTTCGGCTGTTTCGGCGATCCCGCGGAGAAAAAATTTGACCCACTGCTCGTAATTTCCCGCTTTTCTGATTTCCGCCATTCTGTCGTAGTATTCGATGCGGTTCGATTTCAGAAAATACGAGAGATAAAGAACCGGAGAAGAAACCGCCTGATTCTGCATAAGAAAAAGAGTTATGAGAAGCCTTCCGATTCTGCCGTTGCCGTCAAGAAACGGGTGAATTGTCTCAAACTGGTAGTGCAGAAGTGCCGCTTTGACGAGCAGATCCATTCCGTCATCAGCGTTCATGAATTTTTCAAAATCAGAGAGACATTCCGTCATGTCATGCGGATTCGGCGGAATATATCTCGCGTTTTTCAATGTGCTGCCGGCTCCGCCGATCCAGTTCTGCGAAACACGGAATTCTCCAGGAGTTTTGTCGCATCCGCGGACACTTTTCATGAGCACTGCGTGAGTTTCACGGATAAGCCTGTTGCAAATTGGGAGATCGTCAAGTCTCTGGGTCGAAAAATTTATCGCGCGGACATAGTTTACAACATCCGAAACATCGGCATTCGCGTTTTCATCCGCTTCGGGATCAAGCACGTCGTCAAGCGTGCACTGCGTTCCTTCGATCTGCGACGAGAGAAGTGCCTCTTTCCGCACATACATCGAAATAAAAAGGTTTCTATCGGGAATTCTGTCGGCGACACTGTTCAGAACCGCCAGTTTTTCATGGGCTTCAGTTAGAAGCTTCAGCATTTCGGCATCGACTTCAATCGCCGGAACCGGCGGCAGCGGATTAGGATAAAACGAAAAATATGCACTTTCGCCGCTGAAATTCTTAACTGTTTTTCCTGCTCTGTTTTCCATCACTCCTCCTTGAGTTTTCCGCTTAATTTTAGTCGATAAATTTCAGAAATCAATGAATTTTTGAGTTTTCTTGTCAATTTTTGTGAAGAAATTTCAGAAATTTGTAATTTTTTGAGTTTTCTTAAGATTCTTCGCTCCGCTCAGAATGACATTTACACTTCGACAAGCTCAGTGACCTGCAAGCTGTTAGCCCGATTTCCCCTCGCCACACTGGAGTATAGTGGTAAACAAAAACTGGACAGAGGTTGAAGTGTAAATAGATTAACCTTTGTTATGGGAGAGTTTACAATGAGGAGATTAAGAATGCACGATTCAGCGTTTAAGGCAAAAGTGGCTTTCGAGGCAGCGAAAGGAGAAAAAACGATAGCGGAAATAGCCGCTATTTACGAGGTTCATCCGAACCAGGTATCTGCATGGAAGATACGGCAAACCAGAAATATTCAACACGGATCAGGGATCGCAGTTCACCGGTTCAGATTTTACCGGCATACTTGAGGAAGCAGGCGTAACAATAAGCATGGACGGTAAAGGCCGCGCTTTGGATAACATTTACTGCGAAAGGCTGTGGAGAACCGTTAAGTATGAAGAAATATTCCTGAAAAGCTACGATTCAGTGCCGCATTTGAGAAACGAACTCGATAAATATTTCAGGTTTTATGACTACAAAAGAGGTCATTCGGCTCACGGTTACAAGACTCCGTGGGAGGTTTATAGCGAAAATTCTACATTTTGGAAAACGGGAGCGACAGCATGATGTCACGTATAGATGCTCATGCGGTTGCAAAAAACACTTTTAGGGAGAATTTTTCTGTCCAGAAATACTTGACCATTATACCGACAAAAAAATAAATAAAAATGTAACTTTTTCATACTTTTCAGGTCATATCGGTGTTGTTTGTTGAGGTCATTATGGAAAAGGAAAGAGAAAATCTTGAAAAAATGCCGGAAGAATACGGCAAGTTGTTGAAATCTTACAAGAAATCTGATGACGAGATCGGAGAAGAATTTCAGAAAAAAATCGATGCCCGGCTTGAAGAAGTTGCGGCAGTCAGAAAAAGACGCGCAAAATTCATTGCGTTTTCGAGAGCAGTTTCGGCTGTTGCCGCTGTTTTTGTGATTGTCTTTTTTATTTTCTTTTTTGCTCCGGACACAAGTGAAAAAGGTGAAAAAATCTCAGAATCTATTGTCGCGGCCGGTAATCCAGTTACAATAAATCTGGTCTATGATGCAGCCGAAGACCTTGAAAACGTTAAGTTTTTTATCGAACTCGGCGACGGAATCTCGTTTCTTTCATCAGACGAAAAAATAAGAGAAACCCGCTCTCACGAGTGGACCGGAAGCCTTAAAAAAGGGAAAAACACGATCCCGTTTGTCGTAAAAACAGAAAAAAACGGCCGGATGGAAATTCTTACCTCGGCTGAATATTCAAACTATTCCCACAAGCACAAAATAGTTCTTGACGCGGAGAAAAATGAGACTAAAGTTTCGATGTTCATTTTTGCTCCGTCACCTTTGAACTAAGATGCTTTGAAATTTCAAATATTTGTTTTTATTACTCTTTTTTTGATCCAAATCACCGTTTCCGCTAGTGAAAAAAAGCCTTTTGAACTGACTGTAGAAATCAGCGAAGGTGTAAACGCAACAGGCTGGGAAAGCGTAGTTTTTGCCGATCTCGAGAAAGAGGATAAAAAAGAGGAAAAATTAGCCGAAACTGAAGAAGAAACTAGCGAAAACAAAAAAGAAAAGAAGAAAATGCCCGAAACAACGCATGAAATAAGTAACAAAATAGAGCTTGAGGAGGCCGACACAGAAGTTTTTGAAGCGAAACCAAAGGAGGATGAACCTCCAAAAGAGGAATACAATCCAGCTTCAAAAAACTGGGGCGAATATTACGGAGTCACGCCGCGGTACGATTATCCGGTTTATGAAAAAGAGGATAAAAAAGAAGGTAAAAAGATTTCCGTAATTGAGAAAGATCCTGAAATAATTAAGGAAGACGACTCATCGTCTCTCTCGGTTGATCTTATTCTCCAGACTCAGCATGACATTGAATTTGATCCGATGCTGAACACAGGAATCAGAGTCAATTTTGCCAATCTTTATTCGACTCTTTCAGTTGGAACTGATTACAGTACATCATCGCAGCGCGCCTATTCTTTAGGAATCACTGCCGGTGGATTCTACAAAATAAGCGATTTCGCCCTGAAAGCGGGACTGGGTTACAAAAAAATCTGGGATAATAGCGAAAATTCCAATTTCAACGACTGGTCTTTGGGCATCGAGGCCGGCGGAAGTTACAGTATTTTCAGCTGGTTTGCTCTTGGCGCCGGAATCGGAATGAATTACAGCGTTCTCAAGGATTCAGGTTTTACAGACGGCAAATTTGTTCCGACATTTTTTGCCGATTTTGAATTCAGCCTTATCAAATAATTGAAATTGTTCAGTTTTTTGAGCCTGGATGTGCCTTGCGGTAAACTTTCGTTAGCTCTTCGATCGAAAGATGCGTGTAAATCTCGGTCGTCGAGAGGTTGCTGTGCCCCAAAAGAGCCTGTAAGTATCTGAGATTCATACCGTTTTCCAAAAAATGAGTGGCAAAACTGTGACGCAGCATGTGAGGTGTGATTTTGCGGTAAATTCCACAGTTTCTTGCCAGCATATCGATGATATACTGTACGCCGCGCTCGGTAAGCGGTTCTCCTTTGAGATTGCAGAAAATAATGGATTCCTTTTCTTTTCCGGTCGGACGTTTCATAAGATAATTCTCAATAGAATCAATAGCCTGGCTCGTTACAGGAAGCAGCCTTTCCTTTTTGCCTTTTCCCAGAACATTGACGGTTTTTCCTTTGAAATCCATGTCTTTTATTTTGAGCGAAATCAGTTCCCCAACACGGACTCCGCTGCTGTAAAGCATCTCGATTATGGCTCTGTCGCGCAGACCTTTGAGGTTCTGCGGATAGTTGTATTCGATAAGTCTTGTCATTTCGTCGCGTGTCAAAGCTCCCGGAAGAACGCCGTCTTTTTTCGGTCCTGTGAGCGTAAGTGCCGGATTATCTTCAATAATTTTGCGTTTGTGCAGAAGAAGGTAAAACTGTCTTATCGACACGATCTTGCGGCGGAGCGAGGAGGCTTTCACTTCGGAATAAATCGATCCTAGATAATCTTTCAGATCGTCTTTATCTAGTTCGGTGAGATCAAGGTCGAGTTCCGCGAAGTAGCGTCTCATAAGTTCGATATCGAGGCAGTACGAATCTGCCGTTTTTATGGAATAACGTTTCTCATGAAGTAGAAAATCGTGAAAAAGTTTAATATTATCCATTAGTTTTCCTTGACGCAGCTTTCTATGAAATCAGCACTTTTCTGAAAGTATATATCTCTGTTTTCTTTTTTGCGGTAGCCGTGACCTTCGTCTTCAAAAACGTGTTTCTGCACTTTTTTGCCCGCTTTTTTGAGTTTGTCGATAAGAATGTAGGCGTCACTTACGGGAACTCTCGGATCGTTAGCGCCGTGGAAAACGAAAAGTTCGCCGTTTATTTTTTCAGCCATATTCGTCGGTGAAACCGAAGCTAAAAACTCTCTGTCGGTTAGCGGACCGTATTCGGCTTCACGCAGATGCCGCCTGTAATTCGAAGTGTTTTCAAGGAAGTTGATAAGGTCTACAACTCCGACGTTGTCTATTCCGCAAATGTAGTCGTCAGCAAACTCAGCCATTGATGCAACGGTCATAAATCCGCCGTAACTTCCGCCGCTTGCAATGAATCTGTTCGGTTTTGAAGTGCCGCTTTTGACTAAATCTTCAAGTATTGCACCGCCGTCTTTGACTGAGTTCATGCGGAGTTTGTAATTGTCGAGATCCATGTATCTTTTGCCGTAACCGGAAGAGCCGCGCACATTCGGTGCGACAACAGCTATACCTTTTGAAAGATAGTACTGGAACTGTGCGTTAAAACCAGGCCTGAACTGACCTTCGGGGCCGCCGTGGAAATAGACGATCGTGGGATAAGGTGCTTTTCCGGTTTTCGGAAGATAAAGAAAGTATGGGATCTCTTCACCGTCGAAACTTTTGACTTTTCTGAGTTCCGGCGCTGCGAAAAGCGTTACATCGATTCCGTTCGCATTGACATATCCAAATTTTTGCGTTGTTTTAGTGGTTAAATCAAATACTTGTGGTTGTGGCACCTCGCCTTCGGAAGAAACTTTGAGAACGAGTTTTCCGTTTTTGAGCGAATTCAGGCCAATAAGTGATTTGCCGAAATCAAGCGGTTTGATTTCCCCTTTTTTGTAGTGGAAACATCTGCTGTAACCTTCCTCGTTTGTGCAGAAAACGGCTTCGTCGCGGCTTTTTTTGTCAACAACGACCGATTCAATGCCCCATTTGTCCTCAAAAACCGGCTTTTTGGCAAAATCAAGAACAATTTCGAGATATTCCATATCGTTTTTTTCGTTTGTTTTCATCAGGATTCCACCGTCGAAGTAGGCAATCGGAATATATTTTTTGTTTTCGTCAGAGACTTTCATTTTTTTTGCCTTGCCGTTCTGGAAGCGGTAGGGAACAGTTTTCATGTTGCTTTCGTATGTGTAGAAAAGAAAATCGTCCTTTGAAAGTGCGTCGGTTATGCTGTTGAAACCTTTCTTTTCAACCAAAAGAGTGCGTTTTTTCGCAGCGATATCAAAGTGATAGATGTAAAAATCCTTCCCGTTGGCTTCGTTTGAAGCGTATAAAATCTCGTTTTCGTTGAGCCATGTCGGATCTTCGTATCTAATTGAGTCATCGACCAGAAGCGGCTCGTATTTGCCGGTTTTGAAAGAGTAAAGATAGAAATTGTACTGCTCGTTACCGCCTTTTGCCGCGCTGAAAATAAGCTGCGACTCGTCGGGGCTCAGTGTGTAGCTTTCGACCGCGTCTTCAAGAAAAGTGAGCTGCTTGGATTTTCCATCGGCAGATTCCAAGTAGAGCTGTGCGGCATTTTCCTTTCTTGCGATGTAAAGTTTCGAACCGTTTTCAAGCAGGTAGCCGGAATGTGAAGTTTCGATTCTTGTGTAGTCTATAATGGTTTTAGCGGTAGCGGCCGGAGCGGTTTTGGTTTCTTCGGAAGAAACAGGTTTTTCGTTTTTTGACGAGCAGGAAGCGGTGCAAAACAGAATCATAAGGAGAATAAAAAGGATTTTTTTCATAACAACTCCAAAATTAAAATGTGTACAAAAAGGAAATCAGAGCTTTTCAACGATATTGTCGCGTCTCAGAAAATCTCTGTAAGAATCAGGATGTTCGTTAAGAATCTTTGCCAGATATGCAAGATTTCCGTCCATTCCCTTGCGGTAAAGATCTTCATTGATGTCGTATCTTTTCTGAAAATGAAGGAGTAGATGCGCATTAACACCGTCAAGATCGTTTGTAAGACGGTTTTCCATCATTTTGAAGAACCCTATCGTTTTTGTCAGCAGATCGGCTTCCGAGGAATAGAACGGAATATTTCCCATTTCGAATTCGCGATACAAGAAGAGAAGCTTTTCCAGATAAATTCTGTCAGCCATCTGCCCGATAAGATCGGCTGAAGCAAGTATTTTTGCGAATCTTTCGGTTTCGGCATCGAAAAATTTGATGTCGGCAAGTTTCACGCTGAGATCAGTAAGGAGAATCATCTGCTTTGTCTTCTCGATATCATCCTTGGAATAACCTCTTTCAGACATATATTTTTCTGCAAAAACCATGCTGCGTGCAACGTGGGTTTTAGTGTAGACTGCGCCGTTTTCCACAGAATCGGTTATTTCGGGAATATAGCCGGTATCGTGAAAAACTGCCGCAATTCCGACAAGGAAAATATTGTTTTTATTAAATGTTTCCCCTTTGAGCATCAACGAGTCGGCAATACGGAGAGATGCCAGAGTAACGTCAATGACGTGTCTGAAATCGTGGTATTCGGTGTTGCAGGATTTGTATCCTTTGAATTTGCCGATATATAAATTGTGGACATCATCGAAAATATCGAGAGCCTTGCTGATCTGCGTATCATCAAGACCTTCCAGCTGCATAAGACGGTGAAATACAACTCTGCATTCTTTAACGTTATGCGTGTTCGCTAAGGTCGCGAGCTGCAGAGGAAAGACTGATTTATCAAACGTAAAATCACTCATGGCTCAGTATTGTATACATAAATTATTGTTTGTCAAAGATATTTCACAGTTACCTTATTTCAAATTGACAGGGTCGGGGGAGAAAATTGTTCCTGCATTATTAACGATAAACGCACAGTCGCTTCCGTCTTCGATCTTGACTTGCTCGATAAAGTTCGCCGGGCCGTCAAACTTGCTGGATTCGTTCTTGATCTGGTTGTCGGAGCCGTCTTTAAGCATCTGATTGGTCGTATAAAGAATGTTCTGCTTGTCGGTCCAGTCGACATAAGCGTTCAAAACGCCGTTCTCGTCAAAGTAACCGTCGCGGATTATCGACGATGACTTCTCGACCATACCCATTGTTCCACTCATTGTGCCTTTTGCGGTTACGGTAAGTCCCGGCAGACCGTCGTTGTCCCAGTCCTGGACACACGGGTCAGCCGAATTTGTCGGAAGAATGTATTCAGCCGGATTGTCGCCGTAGCAATTCGGATCGATTCCACGGATCTCCCAGAAAATATCCTGCTTGTAACCGAAAGTGCCGTCATCGTTTTTGGTAAGAACGGCCTCTTTGCCTGCCGTTCCAAGAGCGTCGGCGAAGGACTGCGGCATAACGACCTGCAGGACAGAGCTCATCGAGTTGTCGATTTTGATGTTGCAGTATGTAGCCTTGATGTGGATTTTGTCCTGTTCCTGTTCCTGAACAATGTGGAAGTATGTTCTTGTCCATCCTTCGGCAAGGTCTATCGTGAAAACTTTCGATTTTGAGGTGAACCACATTTTCTGTGCGTAATATCCGCAGACTTCCGGGTATTCGCCGGGATCGCAGGTGCATTTTTCCGCCCAGTCGCCGTTTTCACATTTTTGATAAAGTTTGCCGTGCTGAGTAGAACCGCAGACTGTTTCGCTCGGTCTGATTTTACCATCAATACATGTGCAGATATAGCCTTCTTCTGTTGTGGCGTCAACCGTGCAGGTTTCATCTTCGGCACACGGATTTTCTGCACACGGACCTTCTTCTTCTACCGGATCTTCTGTGTCGGTATCGTCGACGTTTGAATTTGAATCTGTATCTGTTTCAGGATCGGTATCTGTTGCTGTATCACCTGTGTCGGCTCCTGTATCTGTTGTGGTGCCGGTATCACCTGTATCACCGGTATCGCCGGTGTCAGCTCCGGTATCGCCGGTGTCAGCTCCGGTATCGCCAGTATCGTTGCTGACTTTTGATTCTCCGTCACCGCATGAAACAACAAAAAGTACCATTGTAAAAGCAATAAAAATTACTGCAATTTTTTTCATCATAACCTCCTAAAAATAGAGTGTAAGCCAAAGGCCGCCGGTAAAAATCTGGCCGCTGCTTTTATATCCCGGATAACCGGGGTTGTTTGTCTGAAAACCTTCTGATTCTGCTATCGGAGTATCTGCCGGGCAGTCGCCGAAGCCGTCGCAGACCGAATCGGGGAACTCGTCGACAGTTTTGCCGTCCTTGCCGACCGAATTCGCCTCTCCTTCCTCCTTTTTCGTCGTTCTTTCAAGCATTATGTGCGCCTGGAAGTTGCCGCCAAGCTCAAGCTGCATATTTTCAGGAAGCTCCCAAGTGTAGCTGAAACCTGCTGCAATGCTGAGGCGATCGTTGTCAACATAGTTTGTTCTGCCGTCCTGCTTGGGAACAGGCGACATGAAGTAACCGAGATCGAGCCCTGTTTTTATAGCGTGGTATTTGAAATTTGTGCCGAGAGTGAATTCCCAGCTGTCTTTCCATTTGTATTTTTTGACATATTCCGAAGCCCATCCGCCGACTGTGACATTGCCGTTTTCATCTGTTTCCCGAATGGTGTTATCCCAGTAAACATTATATTCAGGGCTTTCGTTGTAGCGGTTTTTGTATTTAGACCACTGCCTCCATATTGCCGTGAAACCGACACTCATCTCCAGATCATTCTTAAATTTGTAGTCAACTATGGCAATTGATGGAGAAAGAGCAAGCGGCCGGAAAGCGTAAGCGACATGTACCCTGTTTCTGTTTATTTCGGCCTCTTTGTCTCGGTCGATATACCAGAAAGTTATTTTTGTATCGACATCGATGTCTGTTTTTGCCGGAAGATGAGCCGTGAAACCAAGCTGAATCGGTCCCCACGGTCTGATTATAAGCCCGAAATGGGGGACAAGTTTCGGTTTGATTTCGGCAAAAGTTCCGATTTTATTCTCGTTTTTGCCTGCGTCCGGAGTGAAAATAGGAGCTTGGACATTTGCTTCTGCAGTAATGTTTAGACCGACGCCGGCATAAACCCACTTGTAACCGCCGGCAAGTGCAAGCGAAATGTTGAAAGAAGTCATTCTGTCGTCGTAAAGCTCGTAATGAAGTGAGTTCGAGAAATTTGCCTCGCGCTCATCGGCGAAAAACGACTTTTCTTTCATCAAAGAACCCATCGGGAGCATCCCGTAAAGACCAAGCGCGATGTAGTCTTTCCAGATCGGGAGAACCAGTCCGACAGCGCCGTAAAGGTTTCCTTCCTTCGAATCATCGTTACCGCGTGCATCAAGATCGGCCGTCGGACGGGTTTTATAGGGAAGATTGGTTTCATATTTATCGTTGTTTACCTGATCCGCACCGTAAATTCCGGAGTTCTCCGAGACACTGCCGATGATATTGAGCGATTCGGGACGGTCGAAAAGTGTTATGTCAAGATTGCGGTAGCTGTAAAAAAAGTTGAGAGTGAAACTTCTTTTCGTTTTCGGAAGAAGCGCAGGGTTGAAATAAGTCGCCTCGGCACCGCCTGCAAACATTCTTGCGCTGAAGGGATTGACTGTACTTGTAGCACCGAGTGTTTCCGTAACAGTAGATGCATAAAGTCCACTGAATGCAAGAAATATCAATAAAAACAGTAATTTGCTTTTAAGTTTCATACATCAACTCCAATAGATTCACAATAAACAGGATTAAAACGCGCGAAATTTATTAAAAATTTTATTTAAAATCAAGAAATAACTATAATGCCGCGAATTTTTTGCTGTGGAGGAAAAGATGCGTTTGTTTTTTATCGCTTTTTTGGCGTTTTTTCTGATGTTTTTAGTCGGTTGCGAAGTTGAGCCGAAGCTTCCCGAAAACGCGCTCGTTCTCGATCAGGTGATTTATGTCGATGAAGTGCAGGAAGGTGTTCCGCAGACAGTCCAGATGCCGAACGGTAAAGTCGTTACCTACAAAATGCCGATGAAACTCAAGGACAAGCAGCTTATTAAAATCAGGGAAGTCGAGGGTGAGCCGCCCTATTACATCCGTGTCAGCCTTAAAGAACGCGATGGAAACGAAAAAAAATAAGGTCGTTGCCGCGCTGACAGGCTCTATTGCGACAGGAAAAACCGTCGTTCTCGACTATTTCCGCGACAATCTGGGGTTTAAAGTTGTTTCAGCCGATGCCGTCGGGCACGAAATCATGAAATCTTCTGAAATTGTTGAAAAAATAGGTGAAACTTTCGGAGCTGATCTCATAAAAAGCGGCGAGATAGACCGCAAGGCTTTGGGCAAAATCGTTTTTTCAAACAAAGCGGAACTTTTGAAACTGAATGAAATCACTCATCCTGCAATTTTGTCAAAAACATTTGAGATTATTGATGAATTGTCTCAAAACTCGCCGGTAATTCTTGAGGCTGCAATTCTTATCGAAGCAGGGTGGCACAAATATTTCGATACCGTTATGCTCACATGGTGCAAACCCGAAATCCAGCTTAACCGCCTGATGACTCGCGACAACATAACCGAGGAAGAAGCCAAGATAAAAATTGCCTCGCAGATGTCTTTCGAAGAGAAAAAACCTTTTGCAACGCATATAATCGATACCTCTTACGGAATCGAAGTGACAAGATTCACGCTTGAGAAAATTGCAAGGGAAATATTGTAATTTTTTTGGCGGCGGTCGTTATATCGAAATAACGGAATACCGATATAACGACAAGATTTGCCGCCGCATCTACCAAAACAGATGACAAAAAAGGACTGCTGCCATAATTCCCGCAAAATCGGCGCAAAGTGCAGCCGGAAGTGCATGCCTGCTGTTTTTGATGCTGACTGCGCCGAAGTAAAGCGCTAAAACGTAGAAAGTCGTTTCGGTAGATCCTTGCATTACAGAAACTAAGAACGAAAGGAATGAATCGGGGTCGTTTCCGACGATCTGGCTCATTATTCCGAAGGCACCGCTTCCAGAAAGAGGCCGCATTAACGCCATCGGAAGGGCTTCGGCGGGCATTCCTACCAAATTGGTAACGGGATTAAGAGCGCGGATCATTATATCCATTGCACCGCTTGCCTTGAACATTCCGACAGCCGCAAAAATTGCAACCATGAACGGAATTATCCTGACTGCGGTATTAAAGCCTTCTTTTGCTCCATCGACTAGAGTTTCGTATATTTTGACGTTTCTCAAATATCCGAAAAGAAGAATCAGAGTTATTATTGCCGGAACAAGCCAGTCAGAAACTGTTTTCACCACACTGGTGAACGAAAGTACGCTTAAATCAGCCGAAACAATCTGATAAACCATGCCGGAAAGAATTGCCAGAACGAAAAGCGATGCAACTATTTTTTGCTTTAATCCGGCTTTTTCTGGCTCTGTTTCAACTTGTTTTTCCTCTTTTTCAGCAGGGATATTGCTCAACGGGCAGTCAGGCGTTCTGCGTTGCAGAAGTTTAGTGGCGATTATTGCGACAGTTGTCGAAACAATTGTCGCCAAAAGTGAGGGAATCAGTATCGAAGCGGGGTCTTTTGCTCCTGCCGAGGCCCGGATTGTGATTACGCCCAACGGAAGAAGTGTTACGCTTGAAGTGTTTATCGCCAGGAATAGGCACATCGCGTTTGTCGCGCGCCCTTTTTTTCCGTTCAGTTTGTCAAGTTCATGCATCGCGTTGATACCGAAAGGGGTCGCAGCATTGCCCATGCCAAGCATATTCGCCGACATGTTCATGACTATCGCGCCGATTGCAGGATGATCCTTCGGGATTTCAGGAAAAAGCTTCGACATTACAGGACGAACGATTCTTGCAATAATTTTTAGTGCTCCGGCAGCTTCGAGAACTTTCATCATTCCAAGCCAGAAAGCCATCGCTCCGATAAGACCTATCGCCAGTTTGACCGCTGCTTTGGATTCTTCGAAAAGGGCGAGAGAAAGATCGCTCATTTTGCCGAGCCATGCGGCAGAAGCAATTGAAACAAGAATTATTGAAAGCCAGATGATGTTGATTGCAGAAGCTTTCTCTTTCATTTTAGTTCAGCATCTGTATGCGTTTGCCTCGGCCGCACTGGTCAGGCTCTGTCTGATGCTGTGAGTAGTTCATCGGATCAATCTCACCGATTCTGTCAAAGAAATCAACAACCGCATCACGCAGAGAAACCGATGTGTCAAGCCTTGTCGTATTTGCTTCGAGCATGTAGAATCCGCTGCCGCCGCGTCCCATGTAGTCGTTTGTTGCCATCTTGAAAAGAACATTCGGAAGAAGAACCTTGTAGTCCTTGATGACATCTGTGTTGCCGATACGGAGACACTTCGTCAAAGCGTAAGAATTGTGTTCTTTCTGGAGTTTTTCACTCGGGCTGCAGTCAAGTTCAACACCGATTCCGGCAACCTGAATCTGTGTTTTGCAGCCGCGTGTCGCCGATTTTCTTGCAACAAAGTCAAACAGTGTTTTGAGTTCGTTTCCGCTAAGATACATTGTTGTTATCGAGTTCTCAAACGGGAAGACTTCGTAAAGTTTTTCAAGTGTGATGTCACCGGTGGGAATGTCGGCCCTGATGCCCATTGAGTTTGTTACGCAGAACTGTGCTCTTGCAAGTTCATGGTTCATCATAGCGTCGGTTACGATATTTCCTAGAGGGCTGTCGCCGCCGGCAGGATCGTTTCTGACTATTGTCGAAGTTGCATATCCGACTTTTTTCTGTAGATACTGCGAATAGTCAAGACCTTGAACATAAGGCTTGAGCATATTGACGAAGTCGCCGTTTTCCTCAATTCTTTCGGTGATGGCATGAGTCTCGTATTTGTGCCAAACGATTCTTTTGTTCTGCACAGCAATCTCAAGTTCTCCTATAACTTTGAGGTTTACGCCGCTGTGGACAATGATGACGTCTCTTCCGTCAGGTCCTTTGAGAATTTTCGGAGGGTCAAGGACAACATGGTGGTGACCGCCGAGAATGAGGTCAACGCCTTTGACATTTTCCGCAATTTTGTAGTCGCCGTCAAGCCCCTGATGCGAAAGAACAACGATTATATCGACGATAGGACGCAGACTGTTGACATAAGTCTGAGTAGTTTCAATCGGGTCAAGGAAGTTGAATCCGACACTTCCGCCGACCTGATAACCCGAATTTATTGAACTGTCATTTGCAACACCGACGATGCCTATTGTCAAACCTCCGGCCATCGCAATCAGATAAGGCGAAGAAATATCCATAAGTCCTTTATGACCGTCGTTGTCGAAAAGGTAGTTTGAAGCGAGAAGCGGAAATCCGCCCGATTTTTTGTAGGCTGAAACAAGACCGCTGGTTCCGTTATCGAATTCGTGGTTACCGATAACCATTGCGTCAACGCCGAGCTTCTGCATCGAAAGCATCTCGACATCGCCTTTGTAGAGGTTGAATTCAGGCGCTCCCTGGAAAGTGTCTCCGCTGTCGAGGAGGAGAACCGGAACACCGTCGCGCTCGTGTTTTTTTCTGATTGAGTCAATCAGAGTTTTTGCTCTTGCGATTCCGCCTGTATTGATAAGGCCTGAACGGTAGTCACTATAATCACATTTCCCGTCGCGGTTGAGATCTTCGCTGTTTTCTTCAGCTTTGACCATAGCCTGAATGTACGAGCTGTCATCATCGAAATTCTTGCGTAAAATGAGCTCACCGTCTTCGCCGCGCCACGTTTTTTTCTGCGGATCGTACGGATAGTCGCACTTGCCGTTGCGTAGAACGATAATTTCTGTTCCGTCCTTGTCTTTGAATTTGTGCTCGCGGTCGAAAACAAGGGCGCAGTCGTCTGTGTCACACCAGCCGTCGAAGTTGATATCCTCATTTTTGTCGCATTTTTCGTTACTGTTCTTGTCCCAGCAGGTGAGATATGCGGTCGAATAAGGATCCCAGCAGTCGCCGGAACTGCATCCGCGGCCTGAGTTTAATTCAGGATCAAAATCCAGATTCTCTTCAAGGTCGCAGATGCTGTTTTTGTTCTTATCCCAGCAGCGCTGGCAGTCAAGAATGTCGCACTTGCCGTCTTCGTTGATGTCTTCTATGGCGTATCCTTTTTCTATCGAGCCTTCGGCGTAGTAGCCTTCAGCAATAAGTTCGTCCTTTGTGTAGTAAACATATTGATTGTTGTCGTTGTCGTAGACCTGATATTTTCCGGTGGCTTCGTTGTATGCTCCGTTACAGTGGAAGGCACCTCCCTTGTAGTAATCCAGGTCCCAGCACGCAGGAAGGTTCGATTCAAGCCCCATATTCCGGTCGAACATATTCGGTTCCATCCAGAACGGAAGATATTTTCCGTGTGTATCGGTTGTATGGATGAAAACCAGCTTCTGCGGAATGTCGGAATCAACTGGCGCACCGCCGTAACTGTTATCAAAGCATGAGGTCAGAAGTAGAGCGCCTGCCAAGGCAAAAAGAATAGCTTTAAGCTTCATGAGTTACTCTCTAATTAAATCTCAACCCGCCGAAATTACAGAAATTTATGTTGTTAATTGCCAGCTGTCGCAGCAATGTCGCTGCCTGATCTCGGAGCAAGCTGGAATGCACTGTAAGAGTAGATAAGAATACCGGAAATCGAGTCAAACTCAACGCCGATACTTCTGTCGCCGGGGTAATAATAAAGGTCCTTGCTGATTGCAAGGTTTCCGGTAACTTCAAATGTGCCGTGACCGAGGTTGTTGTTGGTGACTGTAACATCATTAACTTTTACAAGAACACTTTCATATTTTTCAGCATCAGCACCGTGATTGGTTGTAGGCTCCCATTCTTCGCCATTCTGAGCATAAGGCGTTGAAATCTTTGAAGGACCATCGATTTCTGCCGGAGCCGGGAGATCTGCCGTGCCGAGCTTTTTGATGTCGTCCGTGACGGTAGGCGAAATTTGCGTAGTATCGTAGTACTCCTCAGCAATTCCGACGATCTCTAGCTTATCACCCACTGCGTAAGCATCAACATCCGCAGTACCTTTTATGAAAACATAAATTCCTGTGTAAGGCTCAGCCTGCGGAATGATTTCAGAGATATACAAACCTTTGATTGCGGTGTTCTCATGCGTCGAGCTATCCTGCTTATAGGCGATCGCGGTAACAACAGACTCATTGATCTTTACAGTTGTTCCCCTCTCGATCTCTTCCTTCTGGATTGCGCTGATTGTTGTCTCTACAATTTTAAAGCCAAAATCATCAATTGATCTCGGATCAAGCTGGAAAGCATCGAAAGAGTAGGTAAGGATTCCAGTAAGCGATTCTATCTTGACGCCTTCGCTTCTGCTGCCAGGGTAATAAAAAAGGTCCTTGTTGATTGCAAGTTTCCCGGTGACTTCAAATGCACCGTAACCAAGGTCGGAATTGGTGATTTCGACATTTTTGACCTTTACAAGAACACCTTCGTATTTTTCTGCATCAGCACCGTGGTTTGCAGTCGGAGAATATTCTTCACCTGCAAGTTCATAAGGTGTTGCGATAGTTGCCGGATCTGCAATTTCAGCCGGTTTTGGAAGCGGACAGGAACCAAGTTTTTTGATAACGGAAGCTTCAATCTGTGAATTTTCATAATGTTCCTTGTAAATTCCCCTAACTTCAAGTTTGTTGCCTACTTTGTAGTCGTCGACATCTGCTGTATCCTTGATGAAAACATAAATTCCGGTGTAGGGCTCTGCTTGTTTGATTATTTCCGAAACATAAAGTCCTTTGATTGCAGTTTTTTTGTGGTCTTCGTCCTCTGTGTAGTAAATTCCTGTAACAATACATTCAGTTGTAACTTCAGTTTCTTCTGTAACCTCGCCTTTCTGAATTTTTGAGATTGTGTCATCTCCGTTTTCGCAGTTCACATTAGGATCGACAGTATCTCCGGTGTCACTGGTATCGCCTGTATCGCTTGTGTCGCCTGTGTCACTGGTATCACCTGTATCGCTTGTGTCGCTGGTGTCGCTTGTGTCACTGGTATCACTGGTATCACCTGTATTAGCAGTGTCTCCGGTATCTACAGTATCACCGGTATCTGTTTCACCTCCATCAGAGCTGCCGCCCGTTGTTTTTCCGCATGAAGCGCAGAACAGCGCTAAAACGAGAACAAAAAAGATAACTGAAAATTTTTTCATTTCACTCTCCATAAAAATTATTAAAAAGTTCAAAGACTCAAACAGCAAACGCGCGATTATATACAAAATAAAAATTTTTCAAAGGAAAATTTATTTGTAAGACGTTAGATTGCGGAGTTGTCGTTGATTGCTGAAATTATTCCGGAAATATCGTCTTTATCGAAAATTTCCTGCTCTCTTGTCGCCATGTTTTTCATCAGAATTTTGCCGTTCGCCGCTTCGTCTTCTCCGATGATAAAAACGAAAGCTGCGTTCGTCTTTTCTGCTTTCTGAAGGGCTTTTTTGAGTTTTTTAGGCTTGTAATCGGCAAGAAAACGAATGTTTTCTTTTGACATTTTTTTAGTAAATTCAACAAGTTGCAAAACTGCTTCGTCGCAGAGTGCGTATCCTGCCGAAAGAGGTTCTTCTTTATAGAAATCTTCGGGAATGAGGTCGAAAAGTCGCTCAAGCCCCATTGCAAAACCAGTCGCCGGAGTATCGCTTCCGCCGATATCGCTGACAAGGTTGTCGTATCTGCCGCCGCCTGCGACTGCATTCTGGGAACCGCCTGTTTTTGCAACGATTTCAAACGCCGTTTTTGTGTAGTAGTCAAGCCCACGGACGATGAAGGGGTCGAGAACAAAGGGCACGCCGAAAGCGTGAAGCGCTTTCTGGAGCTCCTCAAAGTGGTTTTTGCAGTCGTCGCAGAGGAAATCGGTCATTTTAGGCACATCGGTGAAGCGGTTTTTCGGGTCGCACGCCTTGCAGTCGAGAAGGCGCAGCGGGTTGAGTTCAAGTCTTGTCCGGCAGTCTTCGCAAAGCTCGTCCTTCTTTGCCGAGAAGTATTCGATCAACTTTTCGCGGTAAGCTGCGCGGCAGTTCTTGCAGCCAATTGAATTGAGGTGGATTTCATAATCGATCCCGAAGTGCTCAAGCACTCTTGATGCGGTGAAAATCATTTCGGCATCCATCTGCGGTGTTTCGTCGCCGAAAATCTCGACTCCGAACTGGTGGAACTGGCGGAAACGCCCTTTCTGCGGACGCTCGTATCTGAAAAACGGCGCAATGTAGAACGCTTTGAAAGGCGACGGATAGTTGATTCCGATACCGTGTTCAACGAAAGCTCTGACGACACTCGCGGTTCCTTCCGGCCTCATCGCTACGTGACGCCCTTTTTTGTCGAGGAAATCGTACATCTCCTTTTTTACAACATCGGTTGTTTCGCCGACACCGCGCTTGAAAAGGGCTATTTCTTCAAGGATCGGTGTTCTGAACTCGCCGAAATTTGCCGCAGCCATCATTTTTTTGATATCTTCTTCCATTTTTCCCCAGCGGAAAGCCTTTTCGCCGAAGAGGTCATTCATCCCTTTGATTGCCGAAATCATTGCGTTTCTCCAATATAAACAACAAAAACGGGCGATGGTAGCACAAAAAGTTAATATTTCAAGGAATGTAGAGACGTCATATTATGGCGTCTCAATTTTTCCGCATTTGACGAAAGTATTTGTTTAATTACAATTTACAGAATTTTTTCTTTGGAGGTCAAAATGAAAAAAGTCGTTATTATTTCTATAATTATTGTGCTCACAGTGGTTGTTTTTGCGGTTTTTGCTGTTAAAACTGATATTTTCAAAGCTGCTGAAACTGAAAAAACGGCTGTCGAACAGAATGATGCTCCGAAAAATATCGAAAACAACGTGAAAATTCCCGTTAGGGCATTAAAAATACAGAAAATCCAGACTTTGGACAAGGCAAAACTAAGGGAAGCAGTAAAAAAA
Source organism: bacterium UBP6_UBA1177 (assembly GCA_002310995.1). Taxonomy (GTDB): domain Bacteria; phylum UBP6; class UBA1177; order UBA1177; family UBA1177; genus UBA1177. The sequence continues at coordinate 22,121 of DBYV01000034.1, forward strand.
ATAAAAGAAAAACGAGAAAAGAACCCTGATTACCAGCCTAATGGCGGGAGTTGCGGCAAATAACTACCGTATTTCAGTTATCATCAGATCGGCTTGTGACTTCAAAAATCTCAAGGCCTCTTCTGAAATTTCAGCGATGTTAACCCAAAGTTCCCTTTTTCCGCCGTTGCGGATCATTTTTTTGTGAGAGATGAACTCTGAGAAACCGATATGGTTTTTAAGAAAAATATTTATGTCCGGCCATGCGTAATTGTTTCTGTTTTCAGATTTGAAACGTGACACGAATATCGAAGTCGAAGCCGAAAGGTAAGAGGGAGCATCTTCAGAATCGCTATATGCAAGAGGATGGAGAAGAATTTCCAGCTTCGGGAAAAGTTTTTCCATAACGTTTTTCATGATGGAATCCGAAACGACGATGCCCTTTAATTTTTCAGCCGAAGCGATATCTTCGAAATCTTTTTCCACCAGATTCCCTTCAACGTAGATATAATCCGCAAAACCCTTCGGAATATTCCGGTTGTAGACAAAAACACGTCGTCCGACATTCTTGCTTTTGAAAGCGGCGAATTTTTTTATATCGTCCGAAATCAATGTTATTTTCGGCCGTTCTGAATATTTCCTGTAAGTTTTTTTGCCCGCAGGTTCCTCGGCGGGTTTTTCTGGTTCCGGAACAAGTTCGCTGTAAGGTAAAGTGTAGAGATAGTGACGGGCTCTTTTGAGAAAGTCCTTTTCTTCTTCTGTGTATCTGCAAATCATCAGAACGGATTTGTAAGAGCCTGAAATTTCAGCGCAAAGTCTTGTGCTGTCAACTTTTTTAACATTCTTCGCGTCAATCCATTTTCCTTTATAGAAAGCACCGCTATAGCCGTAAAACCCCAGAAGGTCTTTGTCGAACATTTCGGAAGAATTTTTGTCAAGAAGGAAAGAGTAGGTTTTGCTATCTTTGGTTTTTCCTGGTTTAAGTATCTCAACTCCGACCGGATAGCGGTAGTTCCACGATTTTTCGAGGATTTTTTCTCTGGGACAGGCAGTCGCTTTTACTTCCGGGAAGAAAGTTTTTTCCGAAAACAAAAGAAATGGTGCGTCATCCGGCGCATTGAGATCAGGTTTCATTGAAACGGGAAATTCAAGTCCGGCTTTAGCAGTGCTTTTTTCGCGGCAACGGTTGTCGCAGCTGAAGCAGTGCTGTGGAACGCTTTTTCTCGAGAGACAGAGCCCGAATTCCGCTATACACGATTTGTCGCTTACAAAACAAACCGGATTGAGCCCGTTCTTTTTTGCGAGTTCATAGTCTGATTTGCCGCTGACGACAGGATTTATCCCTAAATCATTGAAAAAATCTGGGATGACAATCATTCTAAAATTTGAAAAAAGATAAAGAGAGCCTTTGTAACCCGATTCGCGCAGTTTCTTCGCCGTATCGCTGTCAAACAGGAAAATTGAATCGAAGAGGCCGGAAAATTCAATGAAACTTTTGAAAGGATAGGAATTTTCCTCATAAAACAGGGCACAATGGGATTTTTTGCGCTTCAGCGACGCGATTATGCGGTTAAATGTCTCAAAATCATCAAAAAACGGAATTACAGGAATACCGTCGGAAATATTCTGCCGAAGATTGAAAATCTGTTCGGGAAACTGGATAAAATAGAAGTGTTCCAAAATTCAGAAACTTATTTCTTTTTACCTGCTGCTCTTTTCGAAGCCTTAAGAGGATTGAGCTTCTTCGTAACAACTTTAACTTCTCTTTTTACGTGGGAAGCAAAGGAACAAACTTGGTCATTTTCCCAATGAAATGAAGGATCTGCATATTTTTTGCAGAAGCTGCCTGCTTCTGTTGTCTCAACTTTGTCGCAACCTTCGCAACGTTCGTCAACCGGAAGTTTTGTTATTTTGTCGAAATCTTTGTTAGCCATTTTTTTACCCTCCAAAATGGTTAGAACCAAAAAACCGCGACATTATAATCAGAAAATCTGAAATGTCAATATAAATCAAACTTTGTGAAGAGTGCAAAACATTGTAAAAGCCTCTTCCAAACTGAATATTCCGGCCTTTAACGCAAGAATCATTTGACTATTCGGAAACTTTCCGTATATTGCCGCCGCTTTTGTTTTTTTGTTATTTTTAATGGAGAAAATCATGTCTCTTTTGTCAAAAGAACGCTTCTTTACCGATAAACTTTATTCGGCAAGATGGTTCAAATCCTACTTTCTTATAATTTTCGGCTCGATGATAATGGCGTCCGGCTACTCATTTTTCGCAGACCCGCACAGAATTGTTCCGGGCGGTGTTTACGGTACGGCCATCGTCATCCATCACGTCTTCGGATTCCCCACAGGAACGGTCGGTCTCATGTTCAACATCCCGCTTTTCGCACTCGGCATATACCTTCTGGGACCTCGTTTCGGCGTAAAAACCTTCGTCGGTACGATCGCGACTTCGTTTTTCATCGACTTCCAGTCGAAAATGATAGAAAATTTCAAATGGTTCCGTCCGAAAGATCTCGCTGAAGGGCAGGAATACATCGCTTCACCGGTTCAGGATCCGTTTCTTGCCAGTCTGGTTGCCGGCGTTCTCATCGGAGTCGGACTCGCCCTTATTTTCAGAGCGAAAGCATCAACCGGCGGCAGCGACATCATCGCGCAGATAATCAACAAATACACTAAAATTTCTGTCGGTCAGCTGCTTATCTTCATTGATTCGGCAATCGTTTCGATAGGCGTCATCGCTTTCAAGGACTTCTCACTCGCGCTCTACGCCCTCATCACGATCTATCTCACAGGCAAGGTGCTTGACGCTGTAATGCTCGGCGGAAACAACAGAAAAGCTGTTTTTGTAGTCTCCTCGAAACACGAGGAGATCAGCGATTTTATCCTCCACAAACTGAGAAGAGGCGGAACATTCTTCTTCGCTCAGGGAATGTACGGCCGCGACGACAAAAAAGTCATCTACACTGCACTCAGCCGCCGCGAACTTTCGGCTTTGCAGGATTTCGTTAGAGACACCGACAAAGATGCTTTCATTTCCGTTTTCGACACGAACCAGATCTACGGACGCGGATTCCTTCCGCTTTCAGAAGAAAAATAGCACCGGAATTTCAGGTTTAAGATTACAATTTTGATTCATTTGTAAAAATTATACTATTTTAAAATTGCATAAAATGGATTTTTGTTTAAAATATCTCGTTTAAACGAGGAGGCAAACAAATGAAAATAGTATCTCTTTTTAGTGGTGCTGGCGGTCTTGATTTAGGAATAAAACAGTCTGGGAACAAAATCATTTGGGCGAACGATTTTGACAAAAATGCTGTAGAAACCTATGCCCACAATATAGGTGATGAAATTTGCTTGGCAGATATTTCCACAATCGACATAAAAACAATTCCTAATTGTGATGTGGTAATTGGCGGTTTTCCTTGCCAGGGATTTTCCCAAGCGAATCTCAAAAGAACAATTGACGATGAACGAAACACCCTTTATAAGTTTTATTATCAGGTGATCGAGGAAAAGCAACCACTTTATTTCATTGCAGAAAATGTCAAAGGCATTTTAAGTTTAGGAAACGGCAATGTTATAAAGCAAATCCTTTCAGATTTCGAATCAGCTGGATATGTTGTTGAGCTTCACAAAGTAAATATGGCAAACTATGGAGTTCCACAGACAAGAGAACGTGTTGTCATTATTGGGCAAAATAAGAAAAAAGTCGGAAAAACGATGCTTTTTAAATTTCCAGAAGAATCACATTCAAAAGACGGACAAAACGGTTTGCCTAAATGGATTACTATAAAAGAAGCTCTTGATAAATATCCAAATCCAGATCAACCAAATAGTTTGTGCAATCATGTTTACTCCAAGTATAAAGTCGTTTATAGAAATTTTACTGCACACCGTAAAACAAATCCCGACTATCCTTCCCCAACAATTTTGGCTCGAGGGAATGGTAAGGGCGGGGTCTGTGCTATTCCGCACTACAATGGAGAAAGACGACTTACTATCCGCGAAAGTGCTGCCATTCAGACTTTTCCCGATGACTTCGAGTTTTTCGGCTCAATGGGCTCCTGTTACAGGCAGATTGGAAATGCTGTTCCTGTAAAATTCGCAGAATTATTGGGAAAAGAATTGATAAGAATTGAAAAAGATGAACTTTGTGAAAAAATTAAGGAGAAAAAAACCGCATGAAAGTTGTTTCTTTGTTTAGCGGTGCCGGCGGTTTGGATCTTGGTTTTAAAATGGCCGGACACGAAATTATCTGGGCAAATGACAACTTTCTTGATGCAGTAGAAACATACAGAAAAAATCTTGGAGACCACATTATTTGTGAGGACATTTATAAAATTGATATTTCACAAATTCCAGACTGTGATATCGTAATAGGCGGCTTCCCTTGCCAAGGATTTTCTATCGCAAACATGAAACGCCATGCTGATGACAGCCGAAATGAACTTTATAAAATGCTTATTAAAGTAATAGTTACCAAACAACCGAAATTCTTTGTGGCAGAAAATGTCAAGGGGATTCTTTCGCTGGAACACGGTGAAGTTATAAAAATGATAATGAATGATTTCAACAGCATAGGATATACTTCAGAATATCGCGTTCTCAACGCAGCGAATTACGGGGTGCCGCAATTGAGAAACAGAGTTGTAATCGTAGGTGTCCGAAACGATATTGATTTTAAATACCAATATCCTTTACCGACTCACAACGCCAACGGAGACAACGGATTAAAAAAATGGGTTTCTGTAAGAGAGGCCATGAAAGATATTCCTGATCCTGACCAACCAAATTCTCTGCTTAATCATACATATTCTCAGTTCAAGTTGAAATTCAACGGCTATTTAGGCAATCGTACCATTGACCCTGACAAGCCAGCTCCCACCGTTACGGCGCGAGGAGATGACAAAGGCGGAGTTGTAGTTCTTCATCACCCGAACAATCGAAGACGTATGACATGCCGTGAACTTGCCACAGTGCAAAGCTTTCCTCTCGATTATGAATTTGTCGGGACTCGTTCATCTGTCTACCGTCAAATCGGAAATGCGGTTCCACCGCTTTTAGGTAAAGCGATAGCAGAACAGTTTAACTTATAAAGGAGATTAGCAAATGTTCAGTAAATCTTTTGTTCCACAAAAGCCGTTTGAAAATTTTAAGTGGAAATGGGCTTCATTAACCCCTACCGAAAACATAAATGACCCCATTGTTCTGCTTGGCGTTCTTTTTAGACTAAACTCCCTTTCAAAGAAAAATGTCAAATTCAGTTCCGAAGAATATGCCGCAGCAATGCAGGACTTGCAAGCTGATCTTGACAGAGCCAACATCACAGTAAACCTAACGGAAAGAACAGGAGATAGAAACCTTATTCGCAATTCAGGACAGTATTGGAAAGCACTCGGTTTATTACCAAAAGAAAGAGGTCGTGGTCTCATAAAACTTACTGATTTTGGTAAAGCCGTTGCAGAAAGACAAATATCTAAAACAGAATTTTCCGCAATAACTATTCAAACACTTTCTCTTCCTAATGACAGAGTGCAACCAAAACAAAATTGTGATTTATGGACTGAACACCATATAAAAATTTTCCCATTGAAAATAATTCTTTTTACCTTGCACTTATTGAAAGATCTGAAAATAAATAATGAACCTCAAGGGTGGATAACCGCTAACGAGCTCATAAAAATAATTATTCCGCTCTCTGCATGCAACGCAAGTAATAATGATTATGCGAATTTTATTTATTGGCATCGTACGAACCAAATAAGTCTCGAAAATTGGCCAGATTGTGCACCCGAACCTAATGATAAAAGAATGGCAAGAGAATACCTCTTGTTTTTAAAACATTATGGCTACATAACATCGGACAATACAGATAGTCAGGATCGCTATGGGCAAAAGTATATTTATAACGAAGAACTCGATGAAGAAATCATGAGAATTTTGGAAGTTTCACAAAGCAAAATCGATTTTTTCGAATTTATGAAAAACTCTAGCAACATTTCAGCAGCTGTTAAAAATATTGAGAGAAAACGTTATAATACTAATAACTCTCGACCATTACAAGCACAATTTAGACAAGACTTATTTTCTGTTTCAGACCGTTGCCTCATTACTCGTGTCCGAATGCCAGGACTTTTGGAAGCAGCACATATAATGCCATATAAATACAATGGTCCCGACAGCAGAGATAACGGCATTTTGCTTAGAAAAGATATTCACTACCTTTTTGATTCTGGCAATTTGCGAATTGATGTTGAGGGAAATGTTGTTATTTCACAACCTGTGCTGGAAGATTATGGCAGAATAATTCCTGAAAAAATAAATATTCCTGACTATGTAAACAAAGATTATATCCGTTGGAGATGGGATAATTACGATGGTGAATAACCATCGTTTCAGGATAAAAAAAACCGCCCTTTCGGGCGGCCTCAACCAAAAAAAGGAGTTAACCTCTTTTTTTCTTCATGTTTTTTCTGCGTCTTCTCTCCGCTTCTTCCTTTTTCAGGCGGTTACGGACTGACGGCGGCTCGTAATGACGACGTTTTTTGATTTCTTTGTAAAGACCTTCGAGAGCCATTTTTTTCTTGAGGATCTTTATCGCCTTTTCGAGATCGTCGGAAACATAAACCTCCAAAGGAGCGATGATTTTCTGTCTACGCATGGTTTTCACCACCTTTCATACTTCTGATTTGTTAATAACAACATGAAGCGGCAGGGATTGTAGACAAAAAAGTGCTTTTGTCAAGGGGAAACCTCACCCCTTTACTTCCCCTCTCTGTTCTGACCCCCAAAGTTTGGACACCCATTAAAGAGAGGTGGAAAAATGGGAGTAAATCATTATCCTTTGGAGTTGCGTGAGCAGGTTTTGACAGAGTATGAGTTAGGCTTAGGCGGTTATCGGAGATTGGCGAGCCGCCCGCGCTCCGACAGGCTCACTTCGACCTCGCTCACTTCGACAAGCTCAGTGACCTCGCTTACATTTGGAATTTATTTTTGCCGGGGTTTTTATTTATTTTTTCGGTAGTTTTTGCTAAAAAGCGGCGTTTTTCGGAGGTGAAAATGCTGAATAACAGGGAATGGGAGCTCATAAATTTCGCGAAAGGCGGCGAAAATGCGTTCATCGGGGATGACTGTGCGGTGTGGAATGAAAAATCTCTTGTCGTAACTACCGATCATTTCTGCGAAAATGTCCACTTTGACCTTTCTTTCATGCCGGCTGAGGCTGTGGGATGGCGGCTCATGGCGGCAAATGCGAGCGACGTCATTTCGATGGGATCGAAGCCGACTCATTATCTTCTCAATATCGCAATTCCGGAAAACGGCTTTGAAAACGCGAAGAAAATGATCGAAGGAATCCATAATTTTGCAGGAAAATACAATATCGCGCTCCTCGGCGGCGATACGACTGCGGCCGAAAAATTCACTCTGGGAATCACGATGTTCGGAGAAAAACCCGAAAAACCGCTTCTCAGAAGCGCGGCGAAACCGGGAGATTTTGTCTATCTCGCGGCTGAAACTGGTCTTTCTCTCTGCGGATTCAAGGCTCTTAAAAACAAACTTACGGGCTTCGAAAAATCGATAGAGAGATTTTTATACCCCGATCCGTTCAAACATATCCCCAATAAAATCAACGAGTTGAACGCAGCGATCGATATAAGTGATTCCCTTTTGAGCGAACTGAAGCTTCTTTGCAATCTGTCGAATGTCTCGATGGAAATCGACTTTGACAAAATCCCTGTTCATGAAGAAGTTGCCAAGTACAGCCGCACTTATTCCGAACCGCTTGAAAGACTTCTTTTCGGAAGCGGAGAAGAGTTCATAATGCTATTCAGTGCAGATCACAAAATCGACGGAGCATTCGAAATAGGAAAAGTAACTGACAAACCAGGACAGAAACTTGAAATTATTGGCAAAAACGGCGTTACTCACGCTGATTCTATCAAACTTTTTTCTCATTTCGGCTGAAAATATCTGCGGTTATCCCAAAGATGCGACAGTTGAAGTGACTTCGCAGACAGGCGGGAAAAAATTCTTTTCAGTCGGGATCGCCGAAACTGACGAAAAGCATGAAAAAGGGCTCATGTATTGCAAAAAAATGGAAAAAAATCAGGGACTTTTCTTTATTTTTGACAATGACCGAGAGCGTTTTTTCTGGATGAAAAATACCACTATCGAACTTGCGGTAATCTTTATCGACCGCGATTTCAATGTCGTTTCGGTGCGCCGCGGCGTTCCTCTGAGCAAAACCACGCTTCCAAGCGTAAAACCGGTAAAATTCGTCCTTGAAGTGAACTGGGAGACAGGAAAATCAATCCTTCCAGGCGACAAAATCAAGATGAAAATGCTGTAGCAGACAAAAGTTAAATTAAAATTGAAAATTTTTTCATTGCAAATAGAATATTCTGCTTTTTGCTTGATAATCAGAGGTGTTCGTTATGAAAAAATGGTTTTTACCACTAATATTAGTGATTTTTCTGATGGTTTCGTGTGGCGAAACAACCGGTGAGAAGCCTGTAAACAAAGGACTCGCTGGATTTGCTGTGGAATTTTCCAAAGACTTCGATTTGGGAAGTCCGCAAAAGAGAATTGGCAACTATGGAGAAGATATTGTCACGAAGATAAACATTACGGCGCTAGGTTACGACAATAAGCCTCTCACTGATTACAGCGGCGAAATTGAAATAGGCCTGCTTTACGGTGAAATAAAAATGGAGAACGAGCGTCCGATGATACACAACGGGTATGCCGGAGACATCGAAGTAAAAATGAGAAACTGCCTTGATAACAACCGTGTCGTAGTTAAGGAAGTAAAAAAGCACGAAGGCGACGAAACCACCGAACAGACGGGCAAAATGGGTGTTTCGCCTGTTTTTTACCCGCAAGTTGCTACGATTTCAGCGATTCAAGGCACTATCAAAGAGGGGACAAAAGGCAATCAGTCCGCTTTTAACAAACGCAATCTCACTTTGAAAGACAGGAAAATGGTTGTTACCGCAGTTATCGAAGGAGGTTTCTATCTGCATGAAGTCGGAGTCGATGATTATTCCTCGATTTATATGTATACCTACTCGACCCCATATGTTGACGACAATATTGAAGATACAACGGCGCTTCCTGTCGGAGCTCTGATTGAAAGCGCAAACGGCTCTGTTTTCGAGTTTTTCGGATTCACGGAAATGAGTTTCCCGACCTTCAAGCCTGTTTATGTCGAAAAAGACGGTAAAATGACAATAAAAACCGATAAATCGCTCATTCCTGAGCCTAAGGATATCAGTGAAATTATTCCAGAATTTATTGAAATTGAAGACGGTGATGAAGGCCTCTCTGAAACAGAGAAAGAAACCAAAAAAGCAAAAATAAAGACACACAACAAAATGGTAGAAAAGACATTGGAAAAGTATGAAGCTTCGCTTGTAACGGTTAAAAATGTTGCTGTCGAGTGGTTTAACGAGAACGATTCATCTTTTGTTGAATACTCGCAGTTTCCACTTAGAATGAATACTTCAGACAAATATGTGAAAAGGCACATTCTGGCACAGACGCTCTACACCGCACCGCTTTTTAACGCTGTTGCTGAAAAACCTCAAAAAGAGACTGGCGAGTCACTGCACCACTATAATTTCACGGGAATTTTAAAACAGCATACAAGTGCGAGACCGACATGGATTCTTGTTCCAAGAGATATGAATGATATTGAATGTTTGGATTGTGATGAATAACCACGGAGAACTATTATGAAGAAATTTATTTTTTTAGCAGCGTTCTTCTTCGTTTTTTCTCTTTTTGCGCAGGAGACTCAGACGGCAGAAACTGAAGAGCCAGCAGAAGCTCCTGAAGAGGAAAACGCCGGGGCAGAGCAGAATCAGGGAGAAACAGCTCCCACAGCAGCTCAGGACAACGACAAAATAACAGTTTCCAAAGAAGAGTTGGCAAAACTCGTCAAAGAAGCTGTAGCCGAAGAAATGGCTAAGAAAGAGGCCGAAAAAAAGGAAGCTGAAGCTCAGAAAAACCAGGAAATAGCTGCTAACACTGCGAAAACAGGTGAAACTCCGGCAGAAGAAAAACCGGAAGAAAAAGATGCGGCAAAAGAACCCGACAACACGGGCGATGCCAACGGTTTCATCCAGACAAGCTACACGAAAAGCAGTCTGGCTTTCATTATGGGCGATGACAACCTCCGTGACAATTCGCAATATTCTCCGAAATGGGACATTGGTTCAAGATACGAATACGAAGATTTTGCAGACAGAGTTTACGGCTATTCGAACAATATAAAAAGTTCAACGAAACTCTCTCTCTTCCACGAAGAAAAAGGATTCCTGCCTTATCTCACGGCAAGAATGTCGCTTTCGTTCTCGATGTACAACTCGGTTGATGCAATGTCTGACAAGCTCATAACATCGCTCAAGGAAGACCGTTCTTTCCTTGAAATCGACTTCCGTCATCCTACAAGCCACAGATTCAACATCACTTTCTACCCCTACAATGCAGACAACATCGCAATAGGTACTCTCCGTGGCCTCAGATGGGGCGGCAATGCTTCGGTTTGGCCGCAGAGCGATTCTTCTCCTGTTCCCGGATTTCAGGTTCTTTACGGATACTCCGATCTTTCGATATACTTCGGTTTCAAAGCGCACGCACAGTCAAAAACAGATAAACTTTCGACCGAAATCGTTCCGAAAGAGACAGTTTACGGCTTTTTCGGCGGTCTGACTTACAACAACAAAGAGTTGGGTCTCAAGGCAAGTCTTCAGGGTGCCTTCATTGACAAAGGCGACAACGTAAATATTCAGGATTCAAAACTCGATAACCCGAAAGATGACACCATTAAATCTTACGGCATAGATGCATACCTTGAATACAACAACGGTTCGCGTTTCGGCGATCCTATCGGAATCAATTCCTATGCCGACGGAACGTGGATCAAACCGGACTACACGACCAATATTTCGTGGAGAATCCGCGGCGAATACCTCTTCCAGAACGAGCGTCTGCAGAACGCCGATTATATCGCATCGCCAAAAGGCGAACAGGAAACAATAACCGATGACTACATGGCACACGGTGCCGCAATCGACCTTGGTTTCCGTTTTAAAGGACTCAGAACGATGTTCCTCTATAGCTACCGTGACCTTTCCTTTATGACTTTCGATGCTCCAGGCGTAAATCCATGGACAACAATTCCGAGCGAAGCTAAGCAGACTCCGGAACATATGTTCACCGTTTCAGCCGACTACTTCGTATGGAATTTCTGGTTTGCCGCAAGCTTCGGTTACAAGATTCCGGCGACCTACACCGTCAAGGACGAAAACGGCCGTAAAAACACGATGGTTATCCGCGAAAGACTTTCCACAGATGCAGTCAGCACGGCGTTCGACAGAACCCGTGAAATGCTTCCGACCGGCAGAGAAGCTCTCGACATATTTTTTGTCAAAGCCGACATCAAATACCAGTTCAGCGATTCATTCACAGCGATGCTTGAATACTCGTTCACCCGCGACCACAACCGTCAGAGAATGGTTGAGCAGGACAACGGAACATACAAAAGTGAATCAGATGTCATCGAAGTTATGGATGTTCACGGTCTGATGTTCCTTGTCGAAGGAAGATTCTAATAATTCAGTAAGACTCTACTTTACCAGATTTTCAGGAGCTTTTCCGTTCAGGACGGCGCAGCAGTCGTCGATGACCATTCTCGCCATTTCGGAGCGTGTTTCTACGGCTGAGCTTCCGATGTGAGGCAAAAGCGCCGCATTTTCAAGAGTCATAAGTTTTTCGTTGATTTTCGGCTCGAACTCGTAAACATCGAATCCCGCAGCGTAAATTTCTTTCTTTTCGAGTGCGTCGGCAAGGGCCGCTTCGTCAATAAGCTGACCGCGTGCCGTGTTGATGATTATCGCGCTTTTCTTCATCGTTCTGAGTTCTTTCGCGCCTATCATGTGGTGAAGTTCCGGAACGTAAGGCAGATGCAGCGAAAGGAAATCGCACTCCTTCAGAACTTCGTCAAGCTCGAGATATTCAGCGCCGAGTTCATTCTCGGCAGCTTCGTTTCTGCGTCTGCTCCAGTAGATTATGTCGAGACCGAACGCTTTCGCCCTTTTCGCCGTGGCAAAGCCGATCCTTCCCATTCCCAAGACACCGAATTTTTTGCCGTCAAGCGATACTCCGTTGAAAAGTTCGGGCGCCCAGCCTTTGAATCTGCCTTCTCTTGCATATTTTTCAGCCTCGACCGCGCGTCTTGAAGTCATAAGGAGAAGCAGAATCGCGATATCTGCAGTCGAATCGGTGAGAACTCCCGGCGTGTTCGTGACTGTGATCCCGTGTTCGCGGCAGTAAGCAAGATCAATGTTGTTGAAACCGACCGCATAGTTTGAAACGACCTTTAAATTCGGCATTTTTGCGAGCAGAGCTGCGTCGATTTTATCCGACAGCATCGAAACCAGGCCGTCAGGGTTAAGTTTTTCAAGGCTTTCAGCCAGATTTTTATGCTCGGTTTCATTCAGAACAACAGTCTCGAAATTTTTGTCGGCAAGCAGAGTTTCGTATCTTTTGCCCGGCAGTTTGCACGAAATAACGATTTTTTTCATTTTTCACCTCTCTTCTATTTTACAATTTCCCAATGACCGCCTTTATCTGGACCAACGCGGCGGATAAGGTTTTGTGCTTTCAAAGCACGAAGAATCTTCTTCACACCGCTTTCCGAAAGACTCATACTTTGCATTAAATCATCTATAGTGATTTTAGGATTTTGAGCTATCAACTCTAAAATTTTCTGGTCACTTTTCTGGTTACTTTTCTGGTCACTTTTCTGGTTACTCTCTCCGTTTTCTTGGACATTTTCTACGTTATCGCTACTTTTTTCCACAAATTCTGCTATATACAGCACCATTTTTATGCGTGAAGGCGAATATTTCTGTTCATATTCCGGTTTTGTTTTAAAGACTTTTTCCCAAGTTGCGACAATTCCGGGAATTCCGCTTCCGGCACGCTCGCCTATATGTATCATTGAAAACATTTTCAGCATAGTAGCGTTTCTCGGATCTGATGTGCCGCCGTCAAACGCATCTTTCAGGGGAATTCTGAATGTTCCGGGATTGGAAAAAACGAATCTGTCCGGATATTTTTGTATAACAAGTCCTTGTCTGCCGTAATAATCAGCGTTGACCAGCGTATTTACCAATGCTTCGCGCACTGCTTTGTGAACAGGGGTGTCGTCAACTCTGAATATTCCGTCCAGTTTGAAAGGTTTTTTTATGTCTGACAGAAGCTTTGACGCGATTTTGAAAAAGAAGTCAAAAACATTTCCGCTCCAGTCACCTGAACTTGAAATCACTCTGTCAGTCCAGCGGTTCGCATCATCGTATTTTTCCTGATAATCAAGAAAATAAAGGGAAAATTCTCGGACGATTTCGTATTCATATCCGAACATCAGAAGTCCGGCAGCCGTCGGATGCAGCTTTCCGGTTTCTTTGTCCAACCCCATTGCGCCTATTTTCCGCAAAAAACTTACATCGTCCAAATCATTCCAGATATGGTTCAAATGAATATTGCTGAATACATTACGGTAACCCTTCACTGAATCCGTACAAAAAACACTTTCATCCATACCGGTCAGTATTTTTGAGTCCATCGAAACAGCGCTGGCATCGCGGAACATTTCCGAAACATCTTCTTTTGTGCAGAGATAGTCGCCTTCACCGTTTCTATGGTATGTTCCGCCCAGAATATTGTTGTTCAGATAAACTGGTTTAAACTGCCTTTCCGCTGACGGCACCTCGATAAAAACTATATTTTTGCCATCAATCTCTTTTGAATAGACATTCCTGTTCGTCAGAATATTTATGCTGACTTTGTTCCGGTTGTTCACCGTATCCCAGAATGATTTTATGAGAGAATCAGGATCTTCAACACCGACGAATTCAAAAGAATGATCCTTGTTCTCTTTCACACCAAGCAGAATCAAACCGCCGTCAGTATTGGCAAATGCCGAATAAGTTTCCCAAATACTTGCAGGAAGCCCGCCTTTTGCGAGTTTCGCTTCAATGCGGTTGCCTTCACGAAAATCCGACATATTCAAGTCTTTATTCATTTTATTTTACCTCCAAGCATTTATGGTGGTCATTGGGTTGCTCCGTTATAAATCTGCTTATATCAGATAAGTTTTGCATAATCACCTTCTTTAGCATCACTAAATGTGTCTAATTCATGTGAAGGGATCTCTTCTGTTTCCGTTGCAAAACCCCCTAAAGAATCATAAGTGACACACAAAAAAGTTCGAAAATAATGATTTTTTTCATGGAATCCTCGAAATGGAAGGTGCATAAAATCAACGCAAAATATAATAAAGAAAGGGTAAAAAATGGCAAGGTTTTTAGTGAAAAATTGAACCCTTCAATCTTGCATGCTCAAGTAGCAGAGAGAGGAATAGTCAACCGAAGTAAAGAGTTTTTCTAACCAACTCTTTGATTAATATTTTTGCATATTAAAAAAACTCTCTCTCGAAATTTCTGGCGTATTCCGACGCTTTTGAATAAAAATTCCTCAGAATCTGGAAATTCAGCATACTTTTTTCAGAAAGCTGGCGTCCTTCCGTGTGGTGAAATGTGAACGGAGAAACTATCGAATTATCACTTTTTCTGAGATAATAAATAACGCCGCCTTTTTTGTCGCTGAATATGTAGCCGCTTTTGCCGATCACCGCTTTTTCCTTGTAAAGAGCATTCCTTTTAAGCGACGGATTTATGTTCGCAAGTCCGCGGAAAAAAGCGCGTGTCGCGTAGTTGCTGTATATCAGTTCCATCGTTCCGCCGAAGCCGCGCGACTGGTCGAATTCCATGAGTTTCGCCAAAAACGGAACATGCACTTCATCGTTTGCAGGAACTTCAAAAACAGGAACCAGATTATTGTTTTCATAGACGAACCTGACCTTGGGGCAGCCTTTGAACGGACCGTTTGTAATGCACGGCTGAAGCGCATAACCGTCAGCAGTGTAATAAAATGCTCCGTTTCCGGCATCGAAAAGATAGACTTCCGAAACCGATCTCACTGACGAATTTTTATATCTGAGATAAAGGATTTCGCCCGTTTTTTCGTTGTAGAAAAAAGTCAGAGCGTCGCCTTCGCGGAAGCGGATTTTGTAACCGTTAAGGAAATAAACGATTTCCTGAATATTTTTAACTATATTCTGCGGAAGTTTCGTATTGTACCTTTTCGCGAAAGAATCTGCGATAGTTCCTCGCATCACGAAATCGGCATAGAGAATGTTGTCACCGTGAGGCGAAAAAGTCCTGAACTGCGGCAGATCGACATCGTAAGTGAGCGGAAAATCGAGGGAAGAATGGTCAGTCGGATAAAGTATGAACGGCTTTTCGTCATCTTCTTCAGTTTGGGATTCATCATAATCCAATGACTGAAAAATATTCAGAGAAATTGAAATTATAAAGAGTAAAACGAAGATATTGCGAATACGCCTTTTCACGACTTTTCCGAATAGAAGCGCTATTTAAGAAGCATTTTTACAGGTTCCATTCCAGCCGGAGTCTTCTCTTCAATGGCTTTAAGCACTGCTCCTCCGCCTGTGAACATGTAGTATTTCGAGTTGTCGACAGCCGCCATGTAGGTTCCCGGAAGGAGTTTTTTGAAATCCTGCAATGTGTCGCCGCCGCCGTAAAGTTTGCCGGCATCCTTGTTCTTGTCGATAAGCGAATACATCGCAGCCGTGCCGCTTCCGAAGTTGGGTGTAAAGCCCATGACAGCATTTACGAAGAAGGTTTTCGCGTTTGCAAAAATCTCTGCGACTGCCGGATCTGCGAAGGTTTCAGGCGCTGCGTCGAGAACGAACTTGAGTTCCATTCCCGGTTTGAGGTCTTTGAGAGCAACTGTTCTGTACTGACCTTCGAATTTGCCGTCCATCGTATCGGATTCGACGATGTATGGAAGTTCGACGATCTTGCCCGGAAATTTTGCCGAGAAATCGACGAATTTCTTTGCCGAAGCAACGTCTTCCTCCTCAACGCCCGCGATTTTGACACCGTATTTTGCGCAGAGGTATGCGTTGTAGATGACTCCGCCTAAAACAAGGTGGTCAGCCTTTTCGAGAAGTGCCGAAAGGGGCTCGATCTTGGTATCGAACTTCGATCCCGCGACAGCTGCGAGGAAAGGACGAGCCGGTTCGTAAATGCGTTTAAGGTTCTCGATCTCTTTTTCCATGAGTATTCCTGCGAATGCCGGAAGGCGTTTTGCAATTCTTACAGTCGAAGTGTGGCTCTGCCACGAACCGAAAGCATCGTTTACGAAAACATCGGCGATAGATGCCATTTCGTCAGCAAGTTTCTCGGCCTTTTCGTCTTTCGCTTCCTCTCCTGCGAACCAACGGGTGTTCGGAAGGTAGATCATATCGATCTTTCCCGATTTGAGTTCGCCAAGAAGCGGATCCATAACTTCTTTGCAGAGACTTTTGTAGCCGAAAGCGTCTTCAGCCTTGAACTCCGGAATTTTGATTCTGAGCGAGAGTTTTTTCTCGAGATATTTTACGACCGGCATTACGGAAGTCTTTTCTTCCATCGTGATTTCGCCTGTTTTTTTGTCTTTCGGGCGACCGACATGGGTCATAAGTACCGGTCTGCCGCCTTTTGCATAAATCCTGCAGATCGTGGCGAAAGTCGAGTCTATTCTGTAAGGGTCTTCGATTTTTCCCTTTTTTACGACATTGTGATCGACTCTGACAAGGACGATTTTTCCCTGAAGGTCGGCTTCATTCAAAGTTTTAAGAGTAAGGTTTTCCATAATTTTCTCCTCTAATTTTCTTTTTCTTTAAGGCAGACTTTATCTGTCGGGTCACAAACTCCTGTTTTGCATTCGCTATTTGCACAATCGGGAAGACATGCGTGGATCGTATTCGAGCAGCGGTATCCTACACGGCAGTCTGAAGGTTTGGTGCATTTGTGTAAGCAGACACCGTTAAAATTGCTGTAAAGATAGCAGAGTTCGCCTGCACTGTCACATGCGCCGGAATCTGTTATATCGCAGAAGTATGAGCAGTATCCGCTCGGAGACGGAAAAGCAATATCGTTCGAAGTAAGGCAGACAGGAATCTGCTCGCTGTCTCCACTACCGAAATTTCCTTTGCAGTCGTCATCATCAGAACAAGGTGCACCTGTAGCACCGGACTGAGCCTGATTTCCGCTTGTATCGCCGGTGTTGAGGTTGTCACCGCCTTCTGAACCGGTATCTGTGCCAGTATCACTTGTATCTGCGCCTGTATCGCCTGTGTCAGTTCCCGTATCACCTGTATCTGTGCCTGTATCACTGGTATCACCTGTGTCTGAGCCCGTATCCGCCGTTGTATCGGCTCCAGTGTCTGTCGTATCTGCACCGGTATCGGTTGTATCAGCGTCTGTATCAGATGTTGTATCAGCTGTCGTATCAGCACCTGTGTCAGCGGTTGTATCTGCACCGGTATCAGATCCTGAATCAGTTGTGTCAGCATCGGTGTCGGACTGTGTATCAGCCGTTGTGTCGGCTGTGGTATCTCCGGTTTCCGTATCAGCAGTATCTTCATCGTCACTGCCGCATGAAACAAAGAAAAGCATTGAAAGCAGCGCAAAAAGCGCAATCAAAGAAAATTTTTTCATAATAATCTCCTTCATTATTTAACCTGAGTGTTTGTTGTTTCCGGAGCTGATTTGTCGACATAACCTGCCGGAATAACAAGATCTATCTTTTTGAGATTCGACTTTGCAACTTTTTTGACTGTAGTCTTTACCGCAGGCATTTTCTGATTTTGGGGAACTCTAATCGAACGTACAACTGTGCCGATTTCAACAAATTTATCTTCGATCTGAGCATCAACAGAGCGGTATTTTGTAAGACTTTCCGGAAGAGCAGCTGCAAATTTTTTCTTAAATTCAGCAAGCTGCTGATTTTTTAATGAAGGAGCTACCCAAATCTGAGAGTAAAGTTTACCGTCAACAGAAACAGCCCAGAGTTCGCAATCCCACTTTTCTATTTTTTCTGCACCCTGCTTCTCGAAAGTGACTTTCGGAATAGCTTTTTCAGGATCGAACTTTCCTGTTTTTTCCTTGAGTTCATTGAAGAGCTGCTGAGCAAATTCTATATATTTGCTGAGCTTGATTACCTGAAAGGATTTGTATTTGTGGTTCACAATTGTGATTTTGTCGGCATCAAGATCAACCAAAGTTTCGGTTTCACCGTTCGGAGAAGTGTTGACGACTTTCATAATGTTGCCTGAAATAACCACATTCTTTTCCGCAATTGTACCATTGACATCAATCTCTTCGCTCGTTTCCCAAATATCAGCCGCAAAAAGCGACGAACAAACGAAAACTGTCAAAATAAACAAAAACTTTTTCATATTTCACCTCATAAAAAAATCAAAACCGATATAGTTTAGTCATTTTCTTTTTTTTCTCAATAACCTTAATAAATTTTTTCTCAAGGAGGAGTCATTTTTTATTGAAAATTTTTTTCTAATATATATTATATATTATGAAGATTTTTGTTAAATAGAACTTTATCTTATATGATTAAAATAAAGTCGTGCTATTTTCTAATATTTTTAATTATTGCAATTTTTACGTTTTCTGTGATTAGAGATTCTTGTTTTTCAGATTTGATAGTATTCGGCACTCCGGTATTTATTGAAAATTTGCAGAAAAAACTTGAAAAACATTCCGGCAATCTTGAAAATCATGAGTTTATTCAAGCACTTTCAATCGGAAAGCGTGATTTCTCGCAGCAATTCAGGCACAATTTAGCAGTGACTGGAACAATGCACCTTGTCGCGATTTCGGCTTTTCACACAGGTATCATGGTTTTCATTTTCGGCATTTTCTTCAAATCACTCCTTTTTTTCGTTCCGCTACGACCTTATACGAAAAATATACTGCTCTTTTTTCTGAAAATAGCGGCTTCGGTCTACTATTTTTTCATAACCGGCACTTCAATTCCGACTTTGCGTTCGCTTGTTTTCATGCTTTTTTTCGATTTTTTTATGATTTTTGGAACTTTTCCTCATCCTGTTATCCTCTTTTTCGTTTCTCTTGCCGCAACCGCGCTTCTGATTCCGGGAAGTTTGCTTTCAATGAGTTTTTTAATGAGCGCGCTCTGTGTTGCGACAGTTCTTAAAATCTGGAAACTCCTTCCGAAATCTCTAGCAATTTCCTTAATTTGCGTTTCAGCAACAGTGAACTGGATTCTTCTTGTCGTAAGCGCATCTCTTTCCGGCACATTTTCGGTTCTTTCGCCGTTTGTGAACTTTTTCGTGATTCCTGTTGTCTCGCTTTCAGTTCCGTTCGTGACTTTGGCACAGTTTTTAATTCCGTTTTCCGAAACTGCGGCTCACTTCATGCTGAAAACCGCCGATTTTTTGATCTCTCCGGCATCGTTTTTCGTCTCATTTTTTGCCGAAACTGCCGAAAAAACAGCTGTTCCAATAGTTCAAGTTCAAATTTTTATCAAAATAATATTCGTAGCATCTTTTTTTTCAGCTCTTTATTTTAGCAATAAAATTAAATATTTATCCTTAACTATAAATATTTTGGCCGCGATTTCCTTCTTTTTCGGCATTACTTCTCCAGATGAAATAAGAAGGTCAGATCAGTTCGGCGGAAAAGCTTTCTGCGTAAAGGAAAGCGTTACTTCCGGCAGGATTTTTTTCGACAAATATGCGAAGAATCCGAATTTCAACAATTATTTTCTCACAAATATTGAGCGTTTTTCGGCGGAGTGCGGCATAACAAAAGTTCTCTCGGTGCATTTCCCGGACAGGCTCACTGAAAAGCAGAAAAAAAACTTGCGAAAAAAAATCCGCTTTAAAAATGCAAAATTTTATTCAAGAGAGTAAATTTTGTGCTATATTAGCGCGCTTTTGAATGGAGGTGCATAATGGGCAAAAAAAAGAGCAGCGGCAACTTCGGATCATTGATTCTTAAAATCGTAAAAATCGCAGTTTTCATTTTTCTCCTGGCAAACTTTTGCTGGAACGGCAAACCTTTGTGGAAAAATGTGATTCCTTCGGCTGAGAGCAGTTTTGAAAAAAGCGAAAAAGCACTGAAGGAAGAGAAGGAAAAAGTGCGGAAAATGATGAAAGAAGCCTCGGAAAACGCTGAAAAAACTGCAAAAAAAGCGGTCAATGAAACAAAAAAAGCCGCCGAAGAGGCAAAAGAATCGATAAAAGATGCCGCTTCTTCGACAAGCAAGATTACAGAAGAAGACGAAAAAGAGATCGAGAAAATAATCGAAAAAGAATTGAATAAGAAATAATATTAGGAGTTTACAATGATAATTTCAGCCGGTGCCGACCACGGCGGATTCGAACTGAAAGACAAACTTGTCGCAATGCTGCGCAAAGAAGGCTATGAAGTCATCGACAACGGAACAAACTCGCCGGATTCTGTCGATTACCCCGATTTTGCTCAGGCGGTAGCCCGCGACATTCTTGAAAAACGCGCTGATTTCGGCCTTTTAGTCTGCGGCTCTGGAATAGGCATTTCCATCGCGGCGAACCGTTTCAAAGGGATCCGCGCCGCACTCGTCACAAATGACGACTATGCCCGCTTGTCACGGCAGCACAACAATGCCAACATCATCGCTTTGGGAGGACGTTTCACCTCTTACGAAGACGCTGAAAAATGGCTTAAGATCTTCCTTTCGACCCCGTTTGAAGGCGGTCGTCACGAACGCAGAATCGAGAAAATAGACAATATTTAAATCTCAAATCACGGCGCCGCCACAAATTAAGGAACTTAGGGAATTTAGAGAACTTAAGGAATTTAGGGAGCGGCGATGAAATTTTTGGAGTTATGACCGCCGCAACCTTAAGGACCTTAGACACCCTAAATTCCCTAAGCTCCTTATGTTGCGGCGCAAAAAACTACTTCGGCATTGCCCTTTTGATTGTGTCAAGAAGTGTTCCGTCACGCCATTCGATAACATGAACGACCTCGTCGGTAGTGGGTTTCGGCTTCGGGATTACGCCGAAACTTTCAGCCTTTTCTTTCGATTTTGCAAGAAGTTCGTCCATTGAAATGATATTGAGTCCGTATTTCTTGCCGTTTTCAAGAATAGCTTCCTTGTATGAAGACTTGCTCTTCGGGTTGACGCAGACATAATCCTCTGTGACGACAACATCGATGACTTCGCCCGGAGTCGTGCGGGTATAGACTTTTTCGACGATCTTCGGGAAGCCTTTTCCGTCTTTTCCCGTAGCAAGCGGAACAAACATGATCGTGAGGTCAGCTCCAGCCGCAACATCCTGTCCGCCGCCGATTCCGCCGATGATCCTGCCGGATGCGCAGACGGTATTGACGTTGAAATCGCGGTCAACTTCGAGAGCCGAAAGAACAGCGACATCAAGCATGTTTACTGCACATTCCTTGTTTGCGATGGAAGCGTAGAAACCGGTTGAAATAGCAATATGGAACGGGTTCATGAGAAGCGATTTGATGACTTTTTCGCTCGGCTCGAAGAGCTGTCCGTGGAAAATGTGGCGGAGAGTTCCTTCTTCAAGCATTTCGACGTGCATCGAAGTTATGCCGCCGATCGCGAAATTCGCCGTGATGTTGTTTTCCTTGAGATACTGCCTGATGTTGTCGAGAACGATAAGTCCTGCGCCGCTTCCTACCTGGAAAGCGAAACCATCTTTCATAACGCCTGCGGCCTTCATGATGTTGGTGACGTTTTCAGCGATCTGGGCGTTGAATTTGTTGGAGCGGATTTTCTCGAAATCGAGCGTTCCCGAGCCGATTCCTTCTGAAAGTCCGGGTTTCTCCATCGGAACTACGAAATCGGTGAGTTCCATCGTGATTTCAGCCGGAATAAGCGTCTCGTCAGAAACCGTGCCGGCGAGAAGGCAGGTATAGTCTGCATATTCCGCATCGGCTGTAGCAAGTCCGAGCGGCCCGCAGTATTCGTCGGGATTTCCCATGACGCCGTTCGCGTTTCCGTGGATATCAGCCATCGGAACGGGAAGGAAAGCGAGTTTTACATGAACTTCGCCCATCTGAAGTTTGCGGACTCTGTTGCCGTGGCTGAGTCCTACGCCGACCCACGGAAGAAGGTCGCCGGCAACGAGATGGTTTCCCATAGCTCTGTAAATATTGCCGTAAATACCTGTAATTATTCCATCTTTAAACGCCTCATAAAGCCACGGATCAGTGTGGTCGAAGATCGCGTTTCCGTAAAGAACGATGTTTCTTTTGCCGTGCTCGCGGAGCTTTGAAACGACCGCTTCAAGGCCTCTGTCGCCTGTTCTGTAGTAGTGCGGATAGCTGATGACATCGCCGTCATTCAGAATTTCGATGACTTCATCAAGCGTCTTTACCTTGCTTTTGCCGCGCGGAATGAAGGCAGGAGTCTTTCTCGGAGCGAAATGGGTGAAAAGATTCGACTCGTCGAAAGCCGAAACGAAATTTTTGTACTCTTTGCCGTTGAAATTCATGAAAAAACCTCCCGAAAAATTAGTTCAAAAAACTTAAAAACGGGCAATCATAGTGCTTTTGAAAGCAATAGCAAAATTTCAGCTGTACATCATCGCGAGGTCGCGCAACCTTTCGGCGATCCTGTCGATCGGGGTGACTGTTTTGTCGGTCGTGGCGAAGAATGTGCCCCAGCCTGCCGCCGATTTCAAGCCTTTGCTGTAGAATTTGCGGATGAAGGGGTCGTTTTTTTCCATGAACATCCGGATATCATGTTCTGTGAAGGGGAAGACGATGTCCATTCCGACGCTTTCGCCGAGATATTTTTTCATGACTAAGATCCGCGAATTGAGGTCTTTGTTGGAAACGTGTGAACTTTTAGCTTCGAGAATGTGGAGGTAGCCGTTTTTGAAGACGACGAGCGTGTCGATTTCGATGAGCGAACTTGCCTTGCCGCTCAGTTTCACGTTCTGGAATACCGATGCAATCGACTCTTTGAGTAGCGGATACTTCTCCATCGCGCGGCATACGGCGTAACTTATGATTTTCTCAAAAATTACAGATATCTGCGAGCGTGTATTGAGTGTGCTTTCGCGCTCGATTTCTTTCACATATTTCTGTTTGAAACGGTTGAAAACGGCCGCTGTGACATCCATGCTCTTGACATCGGCGAGAGAGGTCGTTTTTTCCGAAATTTTGGAGAAAAGAACATCTAAAAAGTGCTGGACATCGCTTCTGAGGTCGGCTTTGTCGACTTCTCCGGCAAGCGGAAGGATTTTTCTGATGACCGCGTCGGGCATTTCAGCGTTGAAATTTTTCTGGCAGCCGGCGAGAGTCGTTCTGAACTCAAAGGAATCTGAAAAAGTCTGGAGTTCTCTTCTTCGGCTCATTTCGTTAAAGAAAGCGGTGAGTTTTGCTCTGATTTCGTTTTTTGCCTCGTTTATTTCGGGGCGCAGGTGCGGCATGACGCCGAAAATCCTCTGCAGAAACTTGTCGATCTGCTCGTCGCGGAAGTTTTTCATCATGAAATCGTGGAGCTCGCCTTTAAGGTCTATGATCGTTTTCATGTTGTCGTAGGACGAGAAAAAAGCCCGCAGATTCATAGAGTTGCAGAGATTGGTGTATAGCTCTTCGAACTGGTCTGCGTTTTCTGCGAAATAGTTCGTCTTGCCGTCATAAATCGTAAGAAAATCGGTGAGTTCTGCTCCGTAAAGCGTAAGACGCTCCTTCAGGTGCCAGTCGATCGAAACAGAGGATTTGTATTCGCGGAAAGACTGCTCCTTTATCGCGATCTTATTGATCTGGCGCGTATCGAGATCGAAATAGACGAGGAAAAAATCAAGATCCTGCTTTTCTGCAAAACGCTTGAGATACTCGGCGAAAACGATCCTGTGGATCCCTTTTCCGCAGGAGGCGTCGCAGTAGATCTCGGTGATCCCGTATTCGTCGAAAACGTTTCGGACGTGCCTTTTGAGCATCTCGATGATCGCGCCGAGATTCATATTTTTCTCAATAAAAATATTGATATATCTGATATCTTCGCCGTCAGCGCGTTTCACTAAAACCGGAATGTTTTTGTGCCAGTCGTTTTCCTGCGCCATCACGGTCGAGACAAAAATTATGACATCGGGAGCAGCTTCGCGGATAAGAGAAGCCTGAACGACAGTCTGACGCGAAAGTATCGTTACGAGAAGTCTCATTTGTCCTCCTGTTTGACAAAACTTTTGAGCAGTTCTATTTCAGCCGGCCATTTTTCAGGTTCCGGAGTCTCTAAAATCAGCGGAATATTGTCGGTGAAAGGCTGTTCAATAAGCCATTTGAAGCACTCTATTCCGATTGCGCCGTTACCCAAAGTTTCATGCCTGTCGACCTTACTTCCGAGCATTTTTTTCGCGTCGTTGAAGTGCATTCCGCGAAGATATTTGAGCCCTACGGTTTTATCGAGTTCGGCAAAAGTTTTTTCGCACGCTTCAAATGTCGTGAGGTCGTAACCTGCGGCAAAGGCATGGCAGGTGTCGATGCAGATCCCGACTCGCGACTTATCTTCAACTTTGTCAATGATCTCGGCAAGATGCTCGAATCTGTATCCTACATTTGAGCCTTGTCCCGCAGTATTTTCGATGACCGCCGTGACGCCTTTTGTCTTATCAAGCGCAATGTTTATCGATTCCGCTATTTTTGAAAGGCACTCGCTTTCGGTGATCTCGCGAAGATGGCTTCCGGGGTGAAAGTTGAGCCTGTCGAGTCCGAGGATCTCGCAGCGTTTCATCTCGTCAGTAAAGGAAGTCCGCGATTTCTGAAGCCCTTCGTCAGCCGGATGACCGAGATTTATGAGATAGCTGTCGTGCGGAAGTATTGCATTTGCGTCAAAACCAAGTTCTGCGCATTTCTCTTTGAAAGCCTCTATCGAAGCAGCGGAAAGCGCCGGAGCGAACCACTGTTTCTGGTTTTTAGTGAAGAGAGCAAAAGCCGTAGCGTTGATGTCAGCCGCGTTTTTCGGAGCGTTTTCGACTCCGCCCGCTGCCGAAATGTGGGCACCGATAAGTTTCATTGAATCCTCCTTTCAAAAAAGCGGTTAAGTTTAGCACAAAAATTTTTCTTTCCGATTTTTTCACCCTCCTTTTCGCATTTCAGGGGAAAAAGGATATAATGCCGCGTTTTTTGTGGAGGAAAATATGGATAATGCAAAAATTATAGTCGAAGCGGTCGGTTACACCGGATCGGCGCTTGTGCTGATTTCGATGCTCATGACTTCTGTCGTCAAACTCAGATTCATCAACACCATCGGGAGTCTGATATTCACTGCATATGCGCTCTGCATAGTCTCATATCCGACTGCCGCGATGAACTTCTGCCTCGCCCTCATCAACATCTACAACCTCGCTAAACTCTTCAAAAACAAGAAAAAATACTATGTGCTGAAGCTCGATGATGACAAATCTTTAATTAACTATTTCTGGAAATTATACGAAAAAGATATTCAAAAATATTTTCCCGAAGCCGATAAAAACGCTCCGTGCGACGCAGTTTATCTTGTCTGCTACGGTTCTGACACCGCAGGAATCCTTCTCGGAACAAAAAAAGATGACGGCTCAATCGATGTGAAAATCGACTACACCACGCCGGTTTACCGCGACTGCTCGGCCGGAAAGTATCTCTACACATATCTCGCTTCGCAGCACATTCCCGCGCTTTCTGCAAGCACAAATTCCGAAATCCACCGCAGATATCTGCTTAAAATGGGTTTTTTCGAAAACAACGGACGTTTTGAGAAGAAACTGGCGTAGCCGGTTTTGACAAAAAACCGGGTTCATGTAGAGTCACCTGTTTTATAGTTTTACGGAGTCAGCCATGATAAAAAAATATTTTCTGTTTCTGGCAGCTGTGCTGTTTTTTATAAACATTTATGCAGAAAGTGTTGATATTGATATTCCTGATGCCGAATTTGTTGAACAAAAGGGCTTTGTTATTCCGAAAATATCGGGATATGACCTTGACGGAACAGGCGAGGAAGTGATTCTTCCCTTCAAAAAGATGGTGTTCGCTAGCGAAATTGTCAAAATCGAGATACTCAAAAAGCACAAAATAACTCTGAAAGCTCCTTTGAAAAAGGGCGGTGAGCTTTACAGACTTAGCGACATGCACAGAGTTGCACCAGGTAAAAGGATTCTCCCTTCGATCTCGAATTTTGCGCTAGGCCGCTATTCGACTTTCAAACGCGACGTAAAACAGTCTGGGTTTAATCTTTATCCCGTTATTCCTACTGGTGAAAAAGAGGTTATAAAAATAGACAGAATCCGTGTTACGACAAAAGGTAAAACTCTTCTTCCGATGACGAATACAAAAAGCAGAAATTCTCTTCTAATCCTTACGACAGAGTACTTCCTAACTGACTCACAGGAGATCAGCAACTTTGTCGAAGCCAAGAAACATGACGGTTTCAGAGTTGATATCGCGACTGAAAACAGCTACGGCGGCGGCGATCTCAAAGGAATAAAACGTGTCGAAAAAATCAGAGAATACCTGAGAAGTGTCTACAAAGACTACGATTTCCTGCTAATAATTGCGGGAACAGATCCCAGCGGAGACGAAGTTCCTATGGTTGTAACACGCCCTGACGATGCGGAAGAACCGGATTACGAACTTGTTCCTACCGATATTTTCTATGCCGAACTTACCGAAGAAATGGACAGCGACAGAAACGGTGTATACGGTGAGCGTACCGATATGATATCATACGCTTTTGAACTTATAGTCGGCAGAATCCCGATTTACGGCAAAAACGTAAAAAACGCGGATAAAATTCTTGCAAGAACTGTTGAATTCATCAAAGAAAAGCCTTCAAAAGCGGAATACAGACAAAAAATTCTGTTTCCGACAACAATATCTTACTACAAAAATCAGGACAACCAGTTCGGAATTCCGAAAATGGACGGTGCCTACGTTGCGGAATATCTCATCAAGAACTCGATTACAGAGCCTTTTTCCACCAAGATTCTTGTTGAAAAAAGCGGCCTCGACCCTTCCGAATTCGTTGACGAAGAAGCTCTGACTTACGATTCGATGCTTCAACAAATGAATCAGAGCTACGGCACTGTTTTCTGGCAGGCGCACGGAATGCCTGACTATTCGGTGAGGACAATATGGCGTTCTGACCGCAACGGAAACGGAACCGCCGACACCTACAACTACGAGCTTTACAGCGACACTTTTGTTGATAACGACCTCATGAACAAGGTCAATACAGTAAATCCTTTCGTTTTTCAGGGAAGCTGCCTCAACGGGTCGATACAGTCCTCTGGAAGCCTTGCATTCAACACACTAAAGAATACGGCTGTCGGTGTAGTCGGAGCTTCTCAGGTTTCATACGGCCTGATTTTCAGCGACTACGATCTGAGTTCCCAGGATATTTTCGCATACGGTGCAGTTTTTACCGATGCTATCGTTAAAAACGAAGTTCCGTCGCAGATTTTATTTGAAACCAAAGAAAAATGGTCTGGTAGCAGTGTCCTTCTGACAATAAAACTTGAAACAAACTACCTTGGAGATCCATCGCTGAAGATGAATGTTCAGACCTGCGGAAGCGACAGCGACTGCGATGACTCCATTTTCTGCAACGGTTCCGAAAAATGCGTAGACGGTTTCTGCGAAAAAGCGTCAGACGCTCTTGTCTGCCAGGACAGCGAAAACCTGTGTGAATCAAATGTTTGCGACGAAACATCCAGATCCTGCAAAAAGGTTTTGAAAGAAGACGGCTCTCTGTGCGGCATAAACAACAACCTCTGCTTCGGCGGCAGACAGTGCCGGAAAGGAGAATGTGTCTATATCGATGGAAAAGACTGTTCACACCTTGACAATGACTGCTCCGAAGGCGTCTGCGATCCCGAAACAGGTGCATGCACCACTGCTCCACGAAATGAAGGAATATCTTGCAGCAGCGGAAAATTCTGCACTAAGAACGAAGTATGCACAAACGGGATATGCCAGGGTGAAGCACCTGATCTTCCGGAAGCAAAAGCGTGCAACAAAATCGAATGCACTGAATACGGCGGCTTTATGAATGTCACAGATTCGTCGCAAAACTGGAACGACTGCTCTACTGAGAACGGCGAACAAGGCTACTGCTCATACGGAATATGCACGCCGAAGCAGGAACAGGACAAAAATTCTTCATCATCTTCCGGTTGCTCGCTCACCATTTTCTAATTTTCCTTTTTCCAATTTTTCAGTATAATTCATGGTTTTTGATTGTTTAAAGGAGGAATCATGCGCCTGTTTTACGACATTATCGCTGACAAAAGGGATAAAAAAGCCCTTTCGAAAGAGGACATTTCCGATTTTCTGCAGAGCTATCTTGACGGGACTTTGAAGGATTACCAGATGTCGGCCATGCTGATGGCGATTTTTTTCAATTCGCTAAACAGCGAGGAGCTTGAAACATGGACCGAAAAGATGCTTTACAGCGGCGAAGTGCTTGATTTTTCAGACATTGACGGCGTTGTAGTCGACAAACACTCTACCGGCGGCGTAGGCGATAAAATTTCGATTCCGTTGGCTCCACTACTTGCAGAACTCGGCTTTTATGTGCCGATGATTTCAGGACGCGGGCTCGGTCACACGGGCGGAACGCTCGACAAACTCGAATCGATCCCCGGTTTTTCGGTAAATATAGACAAGGATTCTTTCAAAAAAATCGTAAGGACCAACAAAATGGCTCTCATCGGGCAGACTCCCGAGATCGCGCCGCTTGACAAAAGGCTTTACGCACTCCGCGACGTGACGGGAACGGTCGAATCTGTGCCGCTTATCGCTTCTTCGATCATGAGTAAAAAGCTGGCTGAAGGGATCAACGGGCTCATTCTCGATATCAAGATCGGCGAAGGCGCTTTCATGAAAGATCTTGCTTCGGGAACGCGTCTGGCCAAGACGATGCGGGCAATCGGAAAACGCTTCGGAAGAAGTGTCGATGTTCTTTTCACAAATATGGATGAGCCGCTTGGCTATGCAACCGGAAACGCGCTTGAAATAAAGGAATCCTTAGACGTAATGCAGGGGAAATACGTGCCGCAGGTCACAGAACTCACGCTTAGAATGGCGGCAGTTCTCATGAAAACTTTCAAAATGACAGCTTCCATCGAAGAGGGCGAAGAAAAAGCGAAAAAGATGCTTGAAACCGGAAAAGTTCTCGAAAGATTTGCAAAAACTGTCAAACTTCAGGGCGGAGATCCGAAAGTTACTGAAAACTATTCGATTCTTCCTGA
>DBYV01000055.1 GCA_002310995.1 bacterium UBP6_UBA1177
TTTATTATCAAAGAAACAAAAGGATAGGGTTTCTTCCGACACATCTGTTTTTGTTATTGCTAACTGCAGTTGGCGAAATTGTTCCAATAAATTCAGCTGTTCTTCAACTTGATGTCGAAATTTCCGACTTCAAGTCAGCTTTTGTCCGGCAACGATCATCTTATTGACGTCAATAAAATGATCTGATTATTTGCTCAGATTACAGAAATTTCTTTTTTTTAATGGGTTTCAAGAACTGCTTTTCCAGACAAAAAAATGGCGGGTCAGTCTGCCCGCCGCATCAGGTTGAACCTGGGTCTTTCGACCAACTCAATGGTTGTAATATATACGCTTTATCACAAAAGCCAAATAAATTTTAGATTTTCTTTTTATTTGTTTTTGCGGGAGCGCGGGCGGCTCGGCAAAAATCAACCACTTGTTTTGTGAAACCGTGTGTTCCGACACAGTAGAGGATGACCAGACCTATTTGACCTAAATCATTAAAAAATGTTCAAAAACCTCTTGACTTTTAAACAATGTGCATATTGATAAGATATTTTCAAGAAAAAGATGCTTTAGGGGTAAAACAGTAGGATAAATTATTGTTATTAAAGAGAAAAATTACTATGACAAATCAAGAAAACATTCTAAAATCCGACTTCCCAGCGAAGATTCTTTTTAAAGCTTGGATGGAAGACAAAGAAGGCGGGGTGGCACCTGAAATTCGATTGATTGCGCTAACTCATTACCGTAACCACGAAAAAGGGGAATATGTTGCCTACCTTGCAAATGAAATCCCCGATGAATTTAGCAAAGAACTAGATTCACTTACTTTATTCAACCCAAAAGAAACAAACGAATATTTTACAAACAGACGTGTTGCACAACTTAATGTTGATTCAATGATGCATACCAAAATAACAAACGAAATTATCCGAAATCAAAAAGGCTTGCTTGAATATATGGCACTAATTCATGGGGCTATCAATTTGATATTGGAAGACAGCAACAACGATAAAAAGTGGCTGCAAGATGTCCAATTTTTGTTTCATAATTTGGAATATATTCGCCAAAATTCAGATAAAATTCCAGAGATTGTAATTCAATCAATGTGCTATACTGCAGATATGCTCTTATGTTCGTGGATCGAAAAATTATTAAAGATAGCTTGCCTTGATAAAAGAAAAGAACTGCCTCAAAAAGGCACAAAGAAAAAACAACAGGATAAGGACAAACTAACTCTTGGCTGGTGGTTAAATGAAAAAGAGGAGGCAGCAGTAGAAATTTTAGGAGAAACACACATGAAAAACCTCCAGAAATTTCTCGCTAAATACAATGGTGTGGGCTTCAATTATCGAAATTCATTGGCACATTGGGATAATATTAACAAAGAAATGTTAAAACCAATTTTTGTTTCCAAGATGCTTTGGCTGTTTACAGATGTGCTTAATACTGTTTTTGTATATTTCTTAGAGAAAAGGAAAAAACTCAAACATCAGTCAGAGCAATAATTGAAAAAGCTATAGAATATTGTCAGAACAAATAGATATCTTACTCGTCCCAGCATTTCAAAAACCAAAAAATCAGGTTTTTCAGAAAAAAGATTTATTGATAATTTCTCACACAGCGGACACTTTCCGAATTAGTGTGAGCTGCATGAGGAGTGGTACAATAATTTGACCATATTAACCAAGTGTAATTTCCAGGCATAGTAGTTGATGACCAAAAATTTTCACCTGTTGAAAACATATTAGGAAAAAGAGATGATAATTCATTTATATTAGGAAGCCTCCAATCGGAAAACCCAGCATAAGTTAAATTTTCACAATAAGAAAGAGCTCCAGCCCAAGCCAAACCTTTTTTAGAGGAGCCTTGCCACATTATATTCGATATAGAATTCACAAGCACATCTTCCTCGTTGATTGTTAAAGTATCAAATATTGGAATTGACACTTTGTTTCCACGTACACATATTGCGTTGAATAAGTTGCTATCGGCATTTTTGTGAACGCTTCCTTCATAAGAATTGAATGCAAATGCAGCTTCCCCTTCGTTTGCATAATCTAAAGTCCAAAGATAATTTGCAGCAGACTGTATATGGGAAAAATATGTTGTATTATAGGGGTAGGGATACTTGCCACAATCATCAATAGCAATAAATTCTTGGGATGTTGGAAGACGCCAATCTGAAGAACCAGCATAAGTCAAGTTTTCACAATATGAAACAGCATCTTCCCAATTATACTCATCAGCATTGACTATTCCTTGCCATTCAATTCCAAGATTGTTGTCAACAATAATTTTTTGGTTTAAAATGGTTTTTATTGTAAAACTATGAGAAATACAATAGCCCAATTGAGCATATTGAGTATCCTGACCATAATAATTTTCATTTGATGACGTTGGACAATCTATTTCTTTGCTAGGATCGTAACACTTAGTTTGCTCAGTACATATCATACTTAAAGTTTTGACAGGCTGGGCAACCTCATCAATCTGTCCATTACAGTTATCATCGAAACCGTTGTTAGTTATTTCATCCGCAATGGGATTGATGCTTTCAGGCGAATTCGTTCCTAAACAACCTGATTCCCATCCAGTTTCGCAGCAGTCACCTGTGCAGTAGTTGTATCCGTCACCGTCATAATCAAAGGCGTTTTCAGGACTCATATCAGCGCCATCGCAGTTTTCGTCTATTCCATTACTGCAAATTTCAGCCTTCGGAGTGACTTGGCCGATACATTTGCCCCAACCTGTTCCATCATCAAGACAGGTAGCAATTCCTGCTTTGCAGATTCCAACACCATCTGTACCGATAGGACCTTCATAACATGGACGGGTTTCATTTGGAGTGCAAATAATAGATTCACAACTAGAATTTTCAACAATCCACTCGTAATTAGCCTCGCATCCACAAATGTAAGTTGTTTCTCCTGTTCTCGTGCAAACTCCTGTTGAATTTGTAATATTCGAACAAGGTTCCATATTACATGGATTTTCTTTTTCACATTGACCAGTTTCATTATTGCAAGTTTCATCTTCGGGGCATTCTTCGTAATGTTTCCAATATCCATCTTGGCAAATATATGAAACAAAAGGAGAATGGCATTTAAAATCACCTTCCTCAGTACACTCGGAATCTTTATCATTGTTTTCATCCGGCAAGTTATCTTTGTCAGAATCGTCGTTATCATCAATTTCATTCGATTTTAAGTCGCATTTTCCAGTTTCTTCGTTGCATACTCTGTCATCCGTGCATTTCTGAACATTCTGCCATTTTTCCTCATCGCATTTTTGGACCATGTTCCCCTTGCATCTGTAAGTGCCGTTTATGCAATCATTATCTTCTTCTTGGCTGTCCGAATCCGAAATATCTGCATTTTGATCATTTGGATTGTCAGATTTGTTTCCAGAACCGCACGAAAACAAAACTGATGACAAAATTGTTATTAAAATCAGTATGTTGAATCTCATATCCTTGCTCCTTTAGTTATCTTACACAATATACGCTAAATTTGTTGTCCACTGCTGACCGAGAAATGCTACTATTCTCATAGTCGTTATAAATAATCCATCTTTCATCATCTCTGTCAGTAACAGGCGATGATGACCAAAATTTGCTGCTTCCGTTGGAATTATGACAATAATAATAACAATCACTGTCTGACCAGCACTCAGAGTAAGAGAGACAGGAATCCGTAACACCGCAAGATTCTCCGCTTCTGCTTCCTTCACAATCTTGTAAAAATAATGATCTGAGTTCGCTGATTGTTGGCAGATGCCAGTCTGAATAACCGCCAAGAGAAAGTTCTTCGCAATAATCGACAGCACTTTGCCAAAACATATTTGTCGGTGCGATTGAAGACCAAGTCAAGCCGGTTTCTGAATCTTTCCAAGGTTTGCACTGATTTTTTGAACTATCGCAACCACCTTTGCATTCAGTGAATTTTTTTCTTCCATTTTCACATACGGCAAGGTTATCTCCGCTGCAGAATGTTTCTCCTTCTTCCTCTTCTTCGCAGTATTTGCTGTTTTTGCATTTTCCTGTCGAAGAGTTACATCCGCTTTCATCGCAATATTCATATTCTCCGAAAGATCCATTGCTCTGACATTTAAAAGCTGTATTTTCAGAGCATGCAAAAGAACCTTCATCGCAAAGTTGACATCTTCCCGTGGCACTATTGCAGCCAGTTGGACAAAATCCCTCATTTTTCCAATACGGATGATATTCACCATTACTGTCTTTGTCTCCGCGGTTGCATTTAAAAGAATAATTATCTTTGCACTCATAAATTCCAGCATTAGCCTCTTCAATAGAACATTCAGCTTTCTCGCATTTCCCAGTCGAGGAATCGCAACCGCTTTTGCAAATTGCATTTCTTACCCAATGATATTTTTCGCATTTATCGGATTCCTCTTCGTATTTTTCGCAATCACACAAATATGATTGTCCATTGATACATTTGTTAATTTTGTAATAAGCTTCGTCTCGAGTACATGAACCGCCTGAAACTATTGATTCTGATTCGACTTTGTTGCCAGAATCGCCTCCGCAACTAATCATTAGAATCATCGTTACAATTGCTACAAAACCCCAAAGTGTGATAAGTGAAAACTTCTTCATCTTTTTCCTCCTAAAACCAAAAATCCTTGTTTTTATAGCCGAAAGGTTACAAAAATCAATTTTTATATCCAATAGGTTATAAGAAAATCGCCTCTTATCGTCTAAAAACACTAAGTTTTTTACGGAGTCGCCTTTGGATCTCAAAACAGCATTCGCATTGACCATAAAAGAAATCAGGAAAGAAAAGAAACTTTCTCAGGAACAGGTCGCGAACCGCTGTTTTTGCCAGACCGTTATCATCGGACGCCTTGAAACCGCGCAGAGAGAACCCAAAATTTCAACAATTTTCAAAATCGCGAACGCGTTGGAAGTTTCCCCCGACTATTTAGTGAAAAAAGTGGAAGAAAAACTGAAAAGCGCGCCTCAGGAATAGGTTTGTGAAGCAAATTTCGCAGAACTTTATTGAATATTTGTAAAATCAAAAAATAAAATTATAATTTATGCGTTTTATTGTTCCAATATACTTGATTTTGAGATGAAAATTGGAAGCAAAAATGCAAATGCAAGAAAATGAAATAGTTTTGTACCAGCCGAATGACACCATCCATTTGGAAGTCAGAATGGCAGATGAAACTGTCTGGCTCACACAACAGCAAATGGCAGAATTATTTCAGACAGCAAGAACTAATATTGTCGAGCACATCAAGCACATTTATGAAGAAGGTGAACTTGATGCAAATTCAACTTGTCGGAATTTCCGACAGGTTCAAAAAGAGGGAAATCGCAATGTGACCAGAGAAATTCCTTTTTACAATCTCGACATGATTATTTCACTCGGTTACCGCGTGAAATCAATGATTGCAACACAGTTCCGCCGCTGGGCAAACCGTGTGTTGAAAGATTATCTGCTGAAAGGTTATGCGGTGAATCAGCGTTTTGAGCGTCTGGAACAGCGAGTGAGCCGGACAGAGGAGAAGATTGAATTTTTTGTGCGCACATCGCTGCCTCCGGTTGAAGGGGTGTTTTTCGACGGACAAATCTACGATGCCTACGAACTTGCAAGCAGACTGGTAAAAAGCGCACGCAGCCGAATAATTCTGATTGACAACTATATCGACGAAACAGTTCTGACATTGCTTGACAAACGAGAGGGCGGAGTCACGGCGGAGATATACACACATCAGCCGAATGCACAGCTGAAGCTTGACATAGAGCGGCATAACAGCCAGTATGCACCGATACCGGTTCATGTTCTCACGCGTTCTCACGACCGCTTTCTGTGTATCGACGACACGGTATATCACATCGGAGCCTCGCTCAAAGATCTGGGAAAAAAGTGGTTTGCCTTCTCACGCATGGAAATCAAGACCGAAACATTAACGGCAAATTTGCCGAAAGATGACTTTGTGTCTCAGGAATAGTTTTCGGAAAGTTTCAAGCACAAAAATATAGAAAACTGCTGGGTTTGCGAATGTAAACTTCATTTCTTGCATTTTTATATTTACTTGAAGTGCAAATTTTGCATCATGAATTTGGACTAGGTGCAATTTTTGCACTTTATCTCTTGACTTTGGTGCAAAACGAAGTATCTTTCTCTCCGCGAGGTGATGAAATGGAACAAACTTTGAAAGAACTCAGGGTGCAGGGGCATTTGACGCAGAAAGAAGCTGCTGATTATTTAAATGTTTCTCTGCGCTCTTACAAAACTTATGAAAACGAGGCTGACAAGACTTCCACTATCAAATACGCTTATATGCTGGATAGGTTGAAGCAGCTTGTTCTGGTCGATGAAACGCACGGGATTCTGGATGTCGAAACGATTCGAGAGGCGTGCAGAAGTGTTTTTGAAGAATATAGTGTTCAATACTGCTATCTGTTCGGTTCATACGCCAAAGGAACGGCTTCAGAAAGCAGTGATGTCGATCTTCTGGTTTCATCTGATGTCGGCGGACTGAAATTTTACGGCATGATCGAAAAGCTCAAAAATGCTTTGAAAAAGAATGTCGATCTTCTCAATGTCAGGCAGCTTGAGGGAAACGCTGAACTCTTGAACGAAATCTTGAAATACGGGGTCAGAATCTATACTGACTGAAACATACAAAATGCAACGCGGCGAAATCCCTTGGACAGATATTTACGGTTTGCGAAATAAAATCGTTCACGAATACGGTCGCGTGGATTTAGGAATTGTCTACGACACTCTGGTCAATGACATTCCGGAACTTAGGAAGTTGCTTCAGAAATAGCAGTCTAAAAAATCAAGAAAAACGGCGGTTTTTGTGCGAAAACAGCAATAAATTACAATCATCAATTATTCTAAATATTTTAATTCAATTCACCGAATATATTAATAAGAACAACATAAAACTTGACTTTGAACACAATAGAATGTAAAGAAGAATCTGTTTACCATGTTCTTTTAAAGAAAATTATTACATTTGTTAGAAACAAAACAGATAAAAATAAATTTAGAAAAAACTTGACTTGACATTTTTAGTGAGTAAGGAAGAGGCAATAATGACCGAAAAGAGGGTTTATATCAAACACTTTGTGTCCCTCGAGTAGGTCTATCTTTATTTTCAGTGGCAAATCAGAAGCGGGAAATATCACGAAATCAAATGTTTTCAACTGGTTTAGTTTAAACAATTCAAGTGCGCGGAAGGCAAAAATCAAAACCCTTTTTCTATGATTCCGCCGCCCTGAAGGATCCCGTCTTCACGGTAAATTGCGACTGCCTGACCAGGAGTTACCGAAAGCTGCGGCGTTTCGAAAACGACTTTGAATCTGCCGCCATCCAGAATCGAAACTGTGGCCGGACACTCTTTGTGTTTCTGTCTGATTTTGACCAATGCTTTGAATTCATTAGGATTTTCAATATCGTCAAGCAGGTTGAGTTCCGCCCCTTCAAGCCCGTTGGAGAATAAATGCTCCTTTTCGGTGACAACGATCTCATTCTTTCCGGCATCGATTCTGAGGACAAAAAGCGGTTTCGGATTGCTGATCCCGAGCCCTTTGCGCTGGCCAATGGTGTAGTGGATTATCCCTTTGTGACGGCCCAGAATTTTGCCGTTTTCGTCAACGATATTGCCCTCTTTCACAACTTCGTCGTCAAAAAGCACAGCGTGGTTGCCACCCATAAAATCCTGACTTTCCTCTTTTTCGGCAACGGGAAGATTGAACTTTCTCGCCGTTTCGCGAACTTCGTCCTTAGTCATGTTTCCGAGCGGGAAAATGATGTGCGGAAGCCATTCGCGCTTGAGCATTTGCAGAAAATAGCTCTGGTCTTTCGCCGTATTCAATGCCTTTGCAAGGAAAAACTTGCCGTTTTCTTCAATAATTCTCGCATAATGGCCTGTTGCAAAGAGATCGATCCCAAGCTCAGCCCTCGCCTTTTCGAAAAGAAGCCCGAACTTCATCTTGAAATTGCATCTCACACACGGATTCGGCGTTCTGCCGCACATGTATTCGTGCTTGAAATACGAAATGATGTTTTCGCGGTATGCCTCGCTCAAATCAAAAACTTTATAAGGGATATCAAGCACTTTTGCGATTTCTTCAACAGCTTCGAGACTTTCTCCCTCGCAAGGCCCGTAGCATGAATCGGGCATCGGACCCTCGACATGAAGCGAACCGTCCCAGTTCGACATCGTGACTCCGACAACATCGTAACCCTGCTGCTTGAGAAGTGCC
Organism: bacterium UBP6_UBA1177; assembly: GCA_002310995.1. Classification (GTDB taxonomy): domain Bacteria; phylum UBP6; class UBA1177; order UBA1177; family UBA1177; genus UBA1177. Next base: position 8,234 of record DBYV01000055.1, read on the forward strand.
GCCGCGACTGCGGAATCGACTCCGCCGCTTAAACCCACAGCGATTTTTGCCATGTTTCCTCCGGCTATTTTTCGTTAAGGATGTGTTTTATGTTGTAAAGTTGCGGATTTTTGAGCCATTTCGAGGCTTTTTCGTAGTCATCTTCATCGATGTAGTGGAAGTTTTCGACAAGCATTTTGTAGTCGTCAGCTTCGGTATCGACAAGACGCGGTTTGATTTTGCCGGTTTTTGGATCTTCGACATCTTCGAGATAGAGCGGGGAGACTGTTCCGTCGTTGTGGCAGACAACGATGCAGCCCGAAACGCCGCGGTCGAAAAGCTCTTTTACGCCGAAACCGAGCAGTGTACAGTATTTGAGGTCGAAAGCGCACGGAGCGCAGCAGCGGACTTCGTAGCCGATCTCGGTCGGTCTGCATTTGACCTTGAGACCGAGTTTAGTAAGTTCTTCATTGAGGAGAACGTTGAATATATGCGCTTTCGAAACGTTTCCGAGTTCGGGATGTCCGTGTTCGTCGAAGGAAAATTTGATCCCCGATCCGATTATCTCTTCATCAGACATGAAGTGGAAAACACCTTCGCTGATCATTATTGCGCCGTAATCCATGCCGTAGATTTTCCTTTTTACGATCGAGGAGATCATCATTCTTATGATCCTGTCAAAGGTGACTTCGACGTTTTTGAACATTTCGGGGATTATTATCATCGGATAGTGGCAGGCAGAGCCGATTCCGAAAGCAAGATGACCTGCTTCCCTGCCCATCGAGGAAACTACAAACCAGTTTCCGCTCGTTCTTGCGTCTTCGTAGATCGTTGTCGCGATCCTGACACCTTCGTTTTTAGCCGACTGATAGCCGAAAGTGGGAAGTCTTTCAGGAAGCGGAAGGTCGTTGTCGATCGTCTTCGGAACGTGGATGTTTCTGACGGGAAGGTTTTTCTCGTTGAGGTATTTTGTGATCCTGTTCGCAGTTGAAGCAGTATCGTCGCCGCCTATCGTGACAAGCAATTCTACATTGTTCTTGATGAAAAAATCGGGCTTGAACTCGCTGTCTTTCGGTTTGTATCGGCTCATTTTAAGGAACGATCCGCCGCGGTTGAAATAGTGGTCGGCAAGGTCAAAATCGATATCAACAGTATCGACTTTGTCGGTAAAAAGCGTCTTCGTGCCGTAGTTAATGCCGATGACTCTGTAGTGCGCCTTCAAAAAGACTTTGGCTATCGAGCAGACGACAGTGTTTATGCCAGGCGCGGGACCGCCCGAGCAGAGAATAGCGACCGATTTTTTGTCCTGCATGGTTTTACCTCACAAATTATCCAATAAAATTAAGCCATTATTCAAAAAGTGCGTCAACAAACTCGTTCGGGTCGAAGGGACGCAGATCTTCGATTTTCTCACCCACTCCGACAAGGTAAACCGGCAGGCCAAGTTCTTTCGAAATGCCGATTATAACACCGCCTTTCGCGCTGCCGTCGAGTTTCGTAATGATGATTCCCGTAACTTTGACAGCCTCGCTGAACTGTTTCGCCTGAGTAAGGGCGTTCTGACCGTTGTTCGCATCTATTACGATTATCGTTTCATGCGGCGCACCGGGCTTTGCCTTGCCGATGACGCGGTTTATCTTGATAAGCTCTTCCATAAGGTTTACGCGGTTCTGAAGCCTTCCAGCCGTATCGACAAGAAGAACGTCAGCCCCTTTGCTGACAGCGCTGTTTACCGCGTTGAAAGCGACCGATGCGGGATCCGCGCCGTCTTTGTCACTGATTACCGTGCAGTTGTTTCGCTCGCCCCACACTTTAAGCTGCTCTACAGCCGCAGCACGGAAAGTGTCACCTGCAGCAAGAACGGGAACTTTGCCCTGAGCGATGAATTTGTGCGCAAGTTTGCCTATAGTCGTCGTTTTCCCGGCGCCGTTCACTCCGACCATGAGGAATATCATTGGCTTTTCGGTAATTTCAGGAAAAGGCTTGTAAGTCTGAACAAGAACTTCTCTGATTCTCTCCTTGAGGAAAAGTTTCACATCGTCGCCGCTTTTAAATTTCGAGCGGTTTTTGTTGACGAGATCCATAAGCCACGAAACCGTCGCCACGCCCATGTCGGCAGTGTAGAGGATCTCTTCAAGCTCTTCGATAAGATCGTCATCAACTACGCTATTTCTGAACAGACCGATGAGACGCGACATAAAACCGCCTTTTCTCGTTTTTTCTAGACCGCTTTTGATTGTTGCGGCCGGTGTTTCGGGCTCAGGAGACGTTTCAGGTAACGTCTCTACGGGTTCGGATTCTACAGGCTCAGCCACCGGTTCCTCGGTTTTTTCCGGTTCTGGTTCCGTCGGTTGTTCAGGTTCTAGAGACGTTTCAGGTGACGTCTCTACGACGGGTTCGGGTTCCGTTGGTTGTTCGGGTTTTGGAGACGTCTCAGGTGACGTCTCTACGGGTTTGGGTTCCGTTGGTTGTTCTGGTTCAACGGGTTTTGGTTCTTCAAAAAGAGGAATTTCCGAACCGACCTCTTTGAAAGGAGGCTCTTCCGGCTTTTCATCAACAGGCTCGATTTCGGCCTTCAGTTTTTTGTCAGCCTTTATCAGTTTGTCGAGTTCGCTTTCATCGGTTTCTTCCTTTTTTGCTTTCTTTTTGTCAGGCCAGAAAATCACTATCAAAAGCAGAAGCAAAAGAACCGCTGGTACAATATAAAAAAACAACTCGCCGTTTTTAAGGCTTTCTTCAATCCAAGCTTGCATATCTGACTCCAAAAATTATCAAAAAAATCGGCTAAATACCGAAAAACGCATTATTATTGCAGCAAAGCGCATTAAATCAAGAAAATGCAGTAATTTTGCTTTTATGGAATATAAATGCAGCGCACGTTGTAAGAGCTGCCTTTGTCGTCATCGACGATTTTTGCTTCGAGAAAATTGATATACCAGGCACCTTCCATGTTTTCTTCCGAAGAAGACCAGAAACCGCCCAAATCACCGAATTTACTGTATTTTCCGCTTTCATCAAATTCGCAGTAGCAGAATGTTGACCAGCATGAAGCATAGGAAAGACAGTTTCTGGCATCACTGACACGACATTCGCTTCCGGAAACTGTGCCGTAGCAGTCCTGAACCAGCGTTCTGAGCTCATCAATATTTGGCAGACGCCATTTTTTAATGCCGTTTTCTTCAAGATTTTCGCAGTAGAACAAGGCATCCTCCCAGTTTTTCTGGCGTAAAGACTGATTAGACCAGACAATTCCGCTTGCAGGATCTGTGCATGGGAACAACAAATCTTCACCGCATTCGGGAACATCAACCGCAGATTCGCTTCCTCCGCACGACAAAAGAAAAAAAACTGCCAAAAAGATAAAGACAAACGAATATTTTTTCATAACCTCTCCATAAAACAAACTTCATGATTTTAAATATTGCTGATTTTTTATCAAATTAGTTGAAACAAAAAAAGGCGGAGAGTTTCCCCTCCGCCTTGAAAAATCAACGGTTATCGTGCCGGATTAGTCGAGAATGTGGACAAGAAGTCCGCTTCTGAGTTTCGGTTCGAACCATGTCGATTTCGGCGGCATGATCCTGCCGGCATCAGCAACGCTCATAAGCTGTTCGATCGAGGTCGGGAACATGCTGAAAGCCATCGTGCATTCGCCGCTGTTGACTCTCTTTTCGAGTTCTTCGGTTCCTCTGATTCCGCCGACAAAGTCGATTTTCTCATCGCTTCTCGGATCGCCGATTCCGAGGATCGGAGCAAGAAGGTTGTTCTGGAGAATTGCGACGTCAAGGCTTTCGATCGGGTCGTCAGCCGGGAACGTGCCGTCTTTCGCTTTGATCGTGATCCATTTTTTATCCATGTAAAGGCCGAATTCTTTTGCACATCTCGGTCTAGACTCACCTTCGCGGACGATTTCGAACTTTTCGAGAACTTTCTTCATGAACTCTTCTTTGGTGAGACCGTTCATCGTGAGAAGGACTCTGTTGTAGTCAAGGATCTTGAGCTGGGTTGCCGGGAAGAAAACAGCGAGGAAGAAGTTGTATTCCTTTTCCGGATTCCAGTGCGGATCGTTTTTCATTCTCTCAGCCTTCGCTCTTGCAGCACTTGCACTTCTGTGGTGGCCGTCAGCAACGTAAAGAAGCGGAACTTCGTTGTAGAATGTTCCCGTGATTTCGTTGTTGATCTTGTTGTCTTTGATTACCCATACAGTGTGGCGGATGCCGTCGTCAGCGGTAAAATCAACTTCCGGAGTATTTTTAACAACTTCTGCAACAAGTTCGTCGATGCGTTTGTTGTCTCTGTATGTAAGGAAAACAGGGCCTGCGTTGATGTTGAGTTCGATTACGTGACGGGTTCTGTCGTCCTCTTTTTTCTTACGGGTAAGCTCGTGCTTTTTGATAAGGTCGTTGTTGTAGTCGTCAGCGCTTGCGCAGCCTACGATACCGTACTGTTCGTGACCGTTCATGACCTGGCGGTAGATGTAAAGATGAGGTTCCTTGTCCTGAACAAGAACACCTTCCTTCATCATTTTCTGGAAGTTCTCTTTTCCTTTTGCATAGACGCTGTCGTCATAGAGATCGGTTCCTTTCGGAAGGTCGATTTCGGGCTTGTTGATGTGAAGGAATGAGATAGGGTTGTCTTTTGCAAGTTCCCTTGCTTCTTCCGAATTGAGAACGTCATAAGGATAAGCCGCGACTTTGGAAGCGATTTCGTCACGCGGTCTGATAGCTCTGAAAGGTCTTACTGTTACCATGGATTCCCCCTGAAATTAAAAGTTAATAAACAGAAAACGGCACTTCTTATTATTGTAGCACCTTTTTGTCAAGTCTCTAGGAACAGGGAATCTAGGGAATCTAGAGAATCTAATGTCCCTAAACACCCTAGACACCCTAAACTCCCTACTCCCTAACAGTTCAAATAGTTGAGCAGTTTTCTGAAGGATTCATCAACAGTTTCGTTGTCGGTTTTTATGGTGAGCTCAGAATTAAGCGGCGGTTCATAAGGATCGTCGATTCCGGTGAAAGAAGTGATTTCCCCTTTTCTCGCCTTTTTGTAGAGCCCTTTCACATCGCGTTTTTCGCATGTTTCAAGCGAGGTCGCGACATAGACTTCGATAAAATTTTTACACATTTTTCTGACGAAGTCGCGTGATTCGCGGTAAGGCGAAATGAAGGATGCCACAACCGTAACGCCGTTGCGCTCAAGCATTGAAGCAAGAAAACCCATCCGTTTGACATGCTCGTCGCGGTCTTTTTTGGAAAATCCGGTCTGCGGAAAGATGTTCCGCACTGTATCGCCGTCAAGAAGCTCGCATTTCACGCCAGAATTTTTGAGATAACTGACAAGTTTTTCGGCAAGAGTTGTCTTTCCGGCGCCCGAAAGTCCGGTAAACCAGATGACACGCGGTTCTTCAGTCATTTTTCTCCCCGGCTTCGGTTTTTACGGCGTTTTCATCGGTTTTCGGCGCGGCAGTTTCAGACGGTTCAGATTCAGTTTCGGCAGGTTTTTGTTCAGGAGACGTTTCAGATGACGTTTCTACAGGTTCTACCGGTTCCGCCTTTTTCTCTTTCGTTATAAAAACCAGCGTCTGCGGCATAATATTTTTGACATCAAGAGCCGAAAAAGAGGAAGCAAGAAGGCTTTCGTCAATAGTTCTGCTTATCTCACCTGCCTTTTCAGAAGAAAAATCAAAATTTATCACCAAATCTTCGTTCTTGATCTTCCTGAGTTCGAAAAAATTACCGTTCACCTTAACTTCGACATGGTCAGTACTGGCCGAAACAAGTACCTGATCCGAAGAAATCTTCGTATCAAACCTGACGGAATAGATTCTGGGAATCGGTTTTAAGCAGAATGAAAGCATGAGAAAAACGGCCGCACATGCCGCTGCAATCGCTTTTTCACGCAGATTATGGGTGAATATCCTTTTAAAGCGTTCCTGTGACGATGAAGTTGTTATGTTCATTTCACCCTCCTAAAGTCTGTTCGAAAGCTGCTGTTTGAGCGCGTCCTTGCTGAGGTCGCGCGTTATTCTGCCGCCGTGGAGAAGCGAAATTTCACCTCTTTCCTCGCTGACAACAATAACAAGTGCATCGGGAACCTTCTCGCTGATACCGTAAGCGGCGCGGTGCCTCGTTCCGAAGTTCGGGTCAATATCAGGATTTGTGCTGAGTGAGAAAAATACCGAAGCCCTGGCAATTCTCTTATTTTTGATTATTACAGCGCCGTCGTGCAAAGGGGAATTCTTTTTGAAAATCGTAAGAAGAAGCTCCCTTGTAATGAGAGAATCAATCTCCGTTCCCTCGGCTATTGCTCCGATTTTCGCATCGGCAGACGGCATTATTACAACAAGTGCTCCCTCGCGGACTGAGGCAAGATAATCCATTGCATTTGCTATATGGCTTACAATATCTTCTTCGCCGGAGTACCCTTCCTGCTTCATGCTGATGCCAAGAATACTCATTGAAGCAAGCATGTTCTTGATTTCATTTCGGAAAACAACAATTATCAGCACTGGAGCATAGAAAAAGAAATTCCCGAGAAACCAAGTGATCCCGGTGAGATCGAAAATCCGGGCAAAAATGTAAAAAATAGCCAGCAAAGCAAAACCAGCCGTTACCCTGATTGACTTGCTGTCTTTGATTTCGACAAAAAAGAGATAAAAAATGAAATAAATGCAACAGAAATCGACTGCCGACTTGAAAATGAAAAGCGGTAGAGAATCGCTTCCCGCGACAGCCAGCAGAAATTCCGAAAAAGTTAACATGACGGCTCCTTACCTCCAGAACAAATAATCATTGAATTTTACGAGTTAAAACTGACAAGTCAAATGAATGGTAAAAAGGATATTTTCTTGTTGGAATCGTTAGAACTGAATATTTCCGACTTTAGACAAACAGCATCGAACAGCCGTCGGATTTGCTTTTTTTATCGGGAACATCTCCATTTTCACTCTGGGTATCAGTATCAACGGCATCTTCTACATCAGAATTTCCGGAATCTTCATCGTTTTCACCGCTATCCGAAACATCGCTGTCTGTGTCAGTTTCCCCCGTATCAGAAGTATCAGTATCGTCACCGCTGCTGTTTTCGCTGTCTCCCCAGTCGATTTCCGAGCAGTTGACATCATTTCCGTTAACTTTAAAACACCGGCATAAATCATCAGCTGTTTCGACATCTTCATAACTGTCTACCAGCTCCTGACCTACAACAAGTTCGGCCATCATTGTCAAATTGAATGTTTCTCCGGCCGTAAAATTGATATTGTTCTCGAAAACAACTTGAAATTCACCAACACCTGCTTCACCATATTCTGTGGAACCCTGTTTGTTTGAGGCAACAAGGCACTCTCTGGCAAAAACATGACCATCGGTATAACGGTAATCATAAACCTGAGTGACAGGGGCAAACGGCATTTTGTCAAGTTCCTCTTCAATCATGTAATTAAGGTAATAAACTGGAATAAGAACAAAAACAAATGTCGAAACATAACCTGAGTGGTCAATATCTCCAAGCGCGCTCAATGCCACCCAATTCCTTGTGTCGGGATCTGTATTCTGAATAGTGTATTCATGAAAAAATATGTTGGAAGAGAGTGTTTTATCTTCCACTCCGACAAGTTCTGCCGTTTCAACTGTTGCGTCATAGAGATTGCTCAGATCCTCACGGTTTATACGTCCTTTTCCTTTGAATGCGAAATAATGCTCGGCATCGCCGCTCTCAGGGTCAGTATTGTTGTCTTCCCACTCAATCGCCGAGCAGTCAACAGGCGTGTTATCTTGTGGACTGGAACATTCACAAAGGTCTTCCAAAGTTTCAGCATCTTCGTAATTGCCAAGGATGTCGTTGCCTGTGACAAGTTCAGCGTTCATTGCAAGAGTGATTTTTTCTCCAACTGAAAACTCAGTATTTTGACCCTGACAAACTTGAATTTTGCCGACTCCGGCATTGCTGAATTCATCGTTACCGGCCTTTTTGTTTGAGGCTATCAAACATAATTTGATGTAATTATTATCTTTGGAAAGAGCAATATCGTAGACTTCGACAACAGGTGCGACCGAAAGAGTGTCAGTATTTGTTTCCTGCATGCGTTCAAAATAACTTTGAGGGATACGGGCAAATACAGCTGTTGTAAAATAAGCAGTATCCATGTCTGGATCTCCCAAAGCCGTCAACAGCACGCCGCTGCCTTCGTTTTCGGAGTCGTATTCCTCAAAAAATGAGAATTCGTCTGCATAATCCAGATCCCTTCCACTGATTCCTACAAGTTTAGGTGTCGCTGACAATACATAATTCGGGTATTCTTCATTCGCTGCATTGATTTGTCCGACACCATTGAATGCAAAATAATGCACTGCATTACTCCCGAGAATCGAGTCATCCATCTCACACGATGTCTGTGCGGCAAGAAATCCTGATGTAAGTAAAACCGCCGTAAAAATAAAAACCGTGAAAAATAGTTTCTTCATATAAGCCTCCATAAATAAGCACAAAATTATAATCTTTTTTTAAGTGTTCTGCAACAATATAGATAGCCTAAATCGAGCGTGATAACACGATTTATCTCATTGAAATTTAGGAATATAAAAGATTAGACAAACAGCATAGAACAGCCGTCCGATTTGCTTTCTTCTTTTTTATTACCGTCTGAAGCATCTTCTTTCGGAGCTTCGGTATTTGCAGTATCGCCAGCATCAGTATTTGCGGCATCAACTTCTTCTGCGTCAGTACTATCGGCAGTGTCATCTTCCGGTGCCGGTGAAATGACTTCTGTGTCACCATTATCACCGGTATCTGCCGTATCAGTGATATCAGTATCAGCAGTATCAACAGTATCTGCTGTGTCCGCTGTATCAACGATATCGCCGCCGTCGTCGGTATCAACGGTGTCTGCCGTGTCAGCACCATCGTTAGCTTCAAGAGCACATTCTGCACAACATTCGTCTGCGAAATCTACACAATTTTCTTTGAGACATTCATAATCTATTTGGGCTCTTTCAAAAAACAAGCAGCAACCATTATAAACCATTTCCTTTGTGCGATTCCATTCGTCTGATTCAACTTCAATTCTTATTTCATCTTCTGTCATGTACCCTGTATTGAAAAAATTATTTTTGCAATGTGACCTTTCCGAAGAATAAGTGATGCAGTAATCAAGTTTATCACCGCATTGATTGATAACTGTCGGTTTCTCTTTGCCGCAATTGTTCTCAAGATACGACTTACAGAGTTCTTCATCAGCTTCCTCGCCGGTCAAATCTCCACTGAGTTTGCCTACTCCTCCGGCAAGCCTTTGGCAATTACATACATATTCGTTGCCTGAAAGTTTGCAATCTCCGGCTTCATTTTCACATATAACATCCTCTGCAGAAACAAAGAACGAAAAGAACAAAATTGATAGAAACATAACTTTTTTCATGGGTTCCTCCAAGATGGAAATGACTAAAAAACGCTGAATTATATTAAATTTGATGGGATAAACAAGGAGGGAAATCAGATTATCCCTTAAACGCCCTGATTGTTTCTTGAGCGGCGGCCTGATGAAATGACTTCGACGATCGCGGGACAGCCGTCTGATTTGCTCTCTTAAAACTCAAAAAGCCGACGGCTCCTTTAAAGCGTTGAATATTTCCAAAGTATCTTTTGCTTCTTTTACATCGTGGACTCTTATGATTGCAGCACCTTTTTCCAAAGCGATTGTGTCAAGTGCGACTGTTCCCGCAAGCCTTTCAAACGGATTTTTTCTTCCACAAATCGCTCCGATCATGCTTTTGCGGCTGAAACCTAGAGCTATGGGATTAAGGCATGAGAAGAAAACTTCCAGATGTTTTATTATCGCCAGATTGTGTTCAAGGGTTTTGCCGAAACCGATTCCCGGATCAATTATGATTTTGCTTTCAGGAAGACCTTTTGAAAGGAGCGTTTCTTTTGATTTATTGAAAAAATCGAGCATTTCACTGAACAAATTTTCGTAAACCGGATTTTCCTGCATATTTTTAGGCGAGCCTTTGATATGGCCGATTACAACAGGCTTTCCCGTATCGGCACAGACTGAAGCCATTTCCGAATCAAAAGTGAGGCCGCTGACGTCGTTTATGATCTCAGCCCCGGCGTTTACAGCAGCTTCAGCAACGGAACTTTTCACAGTGTCGATTGAAATCACAGCCTTGGGAAACTGTTTTTTTATCTCGCTGATTACAGGAACGACGCGATTTTTCTCGGTTTCAGCATCGACTGAATCACTTCCCGGACGCGTAGATTCACCGCCGACATCAATAATATCGGCGCCGTTTTCAAGCATTTCGGAAACGTGTTTCAAAGCATCATCGATGTTTGTCCAGCTTCCGCCGTCTGAAAAAGAATCGGGCGTGACATTCAGAATTCCCATGATATTCGGGCGTGTCGTGTCGATTCCGGGGTGCGAAAAAGAAAACCACGGCTTCTGCAAGCAGACAAATTTTTCAACAAAATTCGCAACTTGAGTCAATTTCCAGCACTGAGCTTTCATGCGTGAGACAAATTCCGGGATTTTGTCGCTTCTCAAAGAAAAAACGAAATCGCTTTTCGGTTTCGAGCAGTTTACAGCATGCGCCGGAACCGCAGCTTCTCCGCCGAGCGAAAGAACTTCCTGCTTCACAACATTTGCCGCCGGAGTCGAGATATCGGACACCATGAAAGTTTTTATCGAAAAACGTCCCCGCATGATCGCTGTTCCCGCTGCGGAAACTCCGATCTTCTTCATCAGATAGGCGTATTCTTCGTCCTGAACATTGAAAGGAAAGACCTGCATTTAAGCCTCAAAACAAAAACCGCTGAATTTTACGAGTTATACTGAACAAGTCAATCTATCTCGCGACACAGCGGACATTACCGCGATCATAGGTTTTGACAGAATTCATGATTTCGACACCGCTATAGCTGCCGCCGTATGAAATATAACCGGTAAAAACACCCCATGCATAGTCCGGATTATCCGAACGTACGGAAGATGACCAGAACCAGCTTGAATCACCGAATGTGTTGTATTCGCTGTACTCAGAGTCTTTGTTATTGCACATACAGGATTCTCTGTCTCCGACATCATAAACAGAAAGAACGCCTTTTTCCTCGCTTATCGCGCATATTCCTCCGTATTCCGCCTTAGGACACTTTTTGACAAGCGTTCTGAGTTCGTCGATTGTCGGTATAAACCACGCCCGGCCTGCGTTTTCCGAATGTCTGAAACAATAATCGACAGCATCTCTCCAATTAATTTTTTCAGAAGACCGTGAAGACCAGACAAGCCCGCTGGAGTAATCCTTGCACGGAGTCGGACTTTCAGGACTGCATTCCGGCAGATCATTGCTTGCTATACATTTATATCCGTTCCATTTGTATCCCGGAATACACTTAAATCTGCACTCTTTTTTACTTGAAGTCTCGTTGTAAACGCCTGTCAGCGAAGGCTGCCAGGATGAGCCGTCCCAAGTCGAGAATATGTTGGAAACGCTGTTCCAGAATGCGTGTTCAGGAAGCCCTTCGCACAGCTGCCGGTGATTGTCGCCCCTGACACAGCGGGCAACACCGTATTCGTTTTTAACTTTTTCCGCAATACTGCCGGTATAGAGTTCAATACCCCACGCGCTGGCCTCTCTGCCGGAAACCTCTGAAGCAGACCATAGCAGATTCCAGCTTGTATGATTGCTGTCTATTTTGCTGTAATAACCGTCACTTTTGAGTTCGCATAAATTGCAGTTGTAATTCAGACAATCAGTAGAAAGGCAGCTGTCTGTCACACCGCATCTATCACCTGTCCTTGTACCGTGGCAAGCATTAATCAGCGTGCGTGCTTCGCTGATTGAAGGCAGCCTCCAGTCACTGTAACCGCCTTCTGAAAGTTTATCACAATAATCGACAGCATCTTCCCAAACCATGGCATTTGATTCTGAAGACCATTCCATGCCGCTGTCTGGATCTTCCCAAGGCTTGCAGCTGTCTGCTGCAGAATCACAACCGGCTTTGCATTGCTCCCTGATTTGCCACTTACCGTTAGAACAAATGCGAAGCTTATCGCTTTCACAATGTATTTCCCCCTCTTCTGAAGAGTCACAGCCACATTTGCCTGTTGAAGCTATACATTCTGAAAAAGCGCAGTTTTCAATTTTTACCCATATCATTTCGCCGCCGTCTTTATATCCGCAGTAACTTTTTCCTTTTCGGCACTTATAATCCCGGCAGAAGACATCCTTAGGCAAGGTTTCTTCATATATTGCATCATCTTCTTCAGGTTCATCAACATTTTCCGAATCGACATCTTCCAAATCAGCTTCGGCATCATAAGCCTCATCGTCGTCCGGTTCGGTATCATCGGAATAATCTTCATCTCTGACACAGATGTTATGCTCAGTGTCGCAGATCAGCCCTTCGTTGCAGGTGTTGTTTTTAAAACATTCACCGTAAATTTCACCCTGTTTCCTGTCTGAACCCGAATTGCCGCCACAGCTGACCATCATGACAAGCAGAGCCTGAACCGCAAAAATATAAATCATAATTTTTCTCATTTTTCTACCTCACGCAGCGGAAAGTTTGTCCGTATTCCAGCGAACATGATTTGATTCCGGCTTCACTGAAATCAATACACCACACATTTTCAAAACCGGATATGATTTTACCGGTTTTTGAAGCAGATGAAATAAGTTCATACATAAATTTACTATGGAACTTGCTATAAGCAGCTTCACCGTAACGGCATTTGCAATCTGTTCTTGCCCAGCAGTTGTCTATCAATAGACACTCATCCGTAACACCGCACACTCCGCCAGGTTCTGTAGCAGGGCAGTTCACGATCAAAGTCCTGAGCTCGCCGATTGTCGGCAGACGCCAGTCATCAATCACTCCTTCGACAAGATTGTCACAGTAATTTTGAGCGTCATCAAGCATCATCATTTCTGATGGTTTATCAGACCAGATGAGACCGGTAGCGGAATCTCTGCACGGCATAGGGCTTTCAGGACCGCACTCAGAAAGAGCTTCAGGGTTTTTCAAAGTGCATTTTGAATCGTTCCACTTATAACCGGGATAGCATTTGAATCTGCATTCGGTTTTGCTCGGAGTTTCGTTATAGACTCCGGCTGTGCTTGGCTGGCACGATGTCTCGTCGCATGTCTGCAATATGCTTGAAACACTGTTCCAGACCGCATTTTCAGGAAGTCCGGTACATGGAACATTCACTTTTTTCACGCAGCGGACACTGCCTTTGCTATATACTTCGTCTGTACCGAATGACAGAATTTGAGCTTTATCAAAGTTCACACCCCACACATCATCAGGGTAATCTGTTAGTTTAGATGAAGATAAAAAATCTCCTTCATCACCGAATTTGCTGTATATGACGTAAATACCCCCGTTGCCGCCGATACCGTTACAATCATTATCACATTGGCTGTATGAGTATTCGCAAGCTGTTGAAGAAAGGCAGTCATCTGTAATCCTGCAGTCCCCTCCCGTAACCGTCCAACGACAGTTCTGAATCAGCGTGCGCAGTTCGCTGATTGTCGGCAGATGCCAATCACTGTAACCACCTTCGACAAGATTGTCACAGTAATCAACGGCATCATAGTGTAACATTTCATAAGGAGCCTTCGCAGACCAGACAAGACCGCTTGATGAATCATAGCACGGTGTAGGACTTCCATGGCTGCATTCGGAAATAGCTTTAAGATCCTGCAAAGCGCATTTCGAACCGTCCCATTTGTATCCCGGATTACATATAAACCTGCATTCAGTGTCACTCGGCTTTTCATTGTAGGAAGCCGCATCAGCAGGCTGCCAAGACGAACCGTCCCACATCTGCGGAATACTTGAAAAAACGTTCCATGAAGCACCATCCGGAAGTCCTTCGCACTGTTTCTGGCGTGAATAACTTCCCACGCAACGAATTGTAGCTCCATCCTTAAGAGAAGTGATCCCTATGCTGGCACTGCCGAAACTGACCAACCACAAATCTCCTCCGTAATCACTTCTGGAAGAAGAGCATAAGGCAACATTCTGATCATCACCTATTTTGCTGTAGTAACCGCCGTTGTCATCAATAAATTCATCTTTTCCTATCTGCTGCGTCCACTCGGCTTTCCAGGAACAGTCGCATCTCCACATATCGAGATCATCATACCATGAGAGAGTGCCTGCCTCTTCGCTTATTTTGCAAAATCCGTAAGGTTCAGTATCGGGACAATTCTGAATCAGTGTTCTGAGTTCATCAATTGTCGGCATTTTCCAATCGCCAAAACCGCCTTCAACAAGGTTGTCACAGAATGAAACGAGGTCATCCAATGTTGCCGGTCCTGGAATTGAATGCTTCTCCGACCATATCAAACCGGTTTTCGGATCTTTCCAGTTTTCATCTTCGTTTTTTGAAGGGTCAGTATCGTTTTTTTCGTCTGAATCGGAATCTTCATCTGAAATTGTCTCTGACTCCGTGTCGTCATCTGCCTCAGTATTATTGGTATCATCAAAATCTTCATTATCCGGAATTTCTGCATCTTCGTCAACAGTATCATCTTTTATGCATGTGTTGCTTTCCGTGTCACAGACCAGTCCGTCATTACAAGTATTGTTAGGATAACATCTCCCGTAAATTTCGCCTTCTTTTCTGCCTGAATCAGAATTGCCGCATCCTGTTGTCAGAATCAAAAGCACTGAAATTACCGTAATACAAAAAACTGTTGTGATTTTCTTCATTTCGGAACCTCGCAAAATTTCTAATTACAACCTATGAATTTTACGAGTTAAGCTGAACAAGTCAATGAGAGGAATTTTCAGAGGTGCTAGCTGACACGTCTTATTATTTATTTGGGAGCGATACCGGGTTTCTGCGCGACTTCGTACCATGTGAAGTTGTCAAGAAGAACCATGCTGTCAAGATCGTGGTCTCTTGTATCCCAAATTGCCATTCTGAGTTTGAAATCCTCGCCGGGATTTATGTTTCCGCGGACTTCAAGCCAGCCTGTCGCGCCATGAGCTTCCGTCATATTTATAGCTCCGCAGCCAGGCGTGGTGAAAGGTGTACCTTTAAGGTCAGCGTCGCCCTGGCAGCTTGGATAAGCCTGTCTTGGGCAGCAGACATTGAAAAGACCTGATTTTGCAAGATTTATACCGAGCGGATTTTTGTTTCCGTCCATCGCAATATTTTTGTCGGAAGGATTCTGGAGATTCGGATCTGTTGATGTATAAGCGGTGTCGAGAAGCATAACGAAAAAGTCATTATAGTCGCAGACATACTGAGGGAACTCGCTGCTTATATAGTAAACACCGACACCAAAAGCAGCCGCATTCTTCGGAGCACGAACCATCAGTTCGAGCATAACAGGGTCGTTTACCGGTGGCTTCCCCGGATCTCCGCCCGTGTTTATGAAACCGCCCTGACATGCAGGTGAATCAGGGAAACTTACTCCGCCTACAGCCTGGAACCAGTCTGCCGGAGCATCGCTCGAAGTGTTGTTATCAATATGCAGATCATCAGAAGTCGCTACATTTACCTTGCCAGTAGAAAAAGCGAGGAACGAATTTCCAGCCTTCGGAACAAGAACATTTCCGAATTGTCCGAGAACCGCGTGCTGCTGAGCCGGAATTTCGCCTTCGGTTCCGTCAGGGAAAAGAAGTTTTGCGCTGAGAACGCCAAAAGTCTGAGTTTCCGTAACAGGACACAGATCAATCGACTGAGCCATATCCATAGGATTTGTCGTATCCTGGGCAATCCCTGTGTCACATGCAGAGACAACTTCATCGATCTGGCCGTTACAGTTGTCATCTACACCGTTTTCCGGCACTTCAAAAGATGACGGATTTACTTTTTCGGGATCGCCGATGCAGTCCCATGTCGTTTCACAGCAGTCACCCGTGCAATATGTATAACCATCACCGTCATGATCAACAGCTGCTTCCGGAGTAAGATCATTTCCGTCACAATCCTGGTCTATGCCGTCGCTGCAAACCTCTGATTGCGGCAGAACCTGACCGCGGCATTCGCTCCAGTCCGTCCCGTCCTCGACACACTCTGCAATACCTTCCTTACATATTCCTACACCTGCCGTTCCACTCGGTCCTTCATAGCACGGACGCGTTTCGCCGGGTGTACATGTGACATAAATTCCACCATCGTTGTGATCCGCATCATCATCAGGAATCTGATTACCGTCAGTTGCATCTCCATCCTGACTCTCGTCAGAAGTGCTGCTGCCGTTTTCATCAGCTTTGCCTTCGTCTCCAGGAGCATTTTCCGGGATACATTCACCTTTCCCGAGATTACAGGTATAACCTGTACCGCAGTCTTCATTGCTGGAGCATTCATCTCCGCCACCACCGCATGCCGTCACAACAAAAGCCAAAAGTGCAATAAAACCCCAAAACACTTTTTTCATCACTTTCTCCACTAAAAAAACTTCGAAAAAACAGTAGATTTTATTGAAAAAATATTTTTATGCAACTCAAAAAAGGCCGTACAACCGGAGTTATTTCTTTTTAACCGGAATTTCAAGAATAAACGCCGCGCCGCCAAGCGCCGAATCGCCGATGTAAAGTTTCCCTCCCGCTTCTGTGGCGAGTTTTTTCGAATGACTGAGCCCTATCCCTGTACCGCCTGGCTTATTGGTGTAGAAATTCTTAAAAACCACTTCACGCTCGCTCTGCGGGACACCTTTTCCAGAATCTTCAACCGAAATGACGGCAAAATTTCCGTTTCTAGCAATATTTACCGCTATCTTTCCGCCGTTTTCAAGTTCTTCCCACGCATTTTTCAGCAGATTGAGCATAATTTCCTTGAATGACGAGATGGAAATCGAAATCGAAAGAGGCTCGCTCTTCCCGACTGTCAGCTCGATATTCCTCTTCTGCAGTTCCGGAAGATGGAATGAAAGAAATTCTATCAGATCGGAAGGAAGCGACACTCCGTGTTCACTCTCACCGTTCCTGTTGTAATTAACCATCCCCATATATTTGTTCGTAATCTGCTCAAGCCGTTCGACTTCGTTCACGACAAGAGAAAGAAGCTGTTTTTTCTCATCAGATTCCGTTTTTTCTACGTTGTTGAGCAAATAAGTGCTGTTCATCTTGATAGTGTTCAGCGGATTTCTGATTTCGTGAGTGATTCTGGCTGCCATCTCTCCTATTGAAGCAAGACGCTCCGAATTCAGCAGTTTGCTCGAAAGCTCTTCGGATTTGGTTATATTCCTTATAATATAAAAAGTTTCATTCTGCCCTTGAGAGACAGACAGCTGATAAGTCTCTTCGCCGCTTGAAAATTTGCCTTCAGAGCCGTCAGTTCCGATTTTGTCAAAAACGGTTTTTACATCTTCACCTATCGCTGAACCATCCACTCCGAACCAGTCTTTCATGGTTTTATTCACAAAAGTCACATGTCCGGATGCAGCCGCAGAAAGCCCTTCCGGAATGGCATTGAGAAGATCCTCTTTCCTTTTTCCGACAATCTGCTCCCTGGCGAATTTCTTTCCGAGTTCGTCGAATTCTGCACTTTTCGCATCGGTCAGTTTTTTTATCTCTTCAGCAGCAGCATCTGCCGAAGCGTTCTCTCCGACACCTATCAGAGCAAACAGCTTTCCCATATTCTTATTCTTTCTGAAAATAAGAACAGTCATGACAACTGTTATCAGAAGAAAGAGCGCTGAAACAGCTATAACAGTTTTGTTTATGAAGTCATGCCAAACAAAGTAGCTGTATTTCAAAATACCGAGTTTCTGTCTTGCCGCGAGATCAATCATATCTTTCAAAGTCGAGATATCACCCCTCAAAGCCGCAATAATCTGAGCCCTTTCCTCCGCATCAGATTCAGCAAGACGTTCGCCTCCGGCTGAAATTTTTCCGGCGAAATCACCTATCTTCACGGCAAGATGTTCTCCGCTTTCATTTTTTACCAAAGAAACATTTCTGCCTAATGACCTTAAAGATGTTAACAGAAAATCGTTAAGATGCCCGTTATTCTCAGCATTTTCTCCCGTTCCGTCCATGAACTTCCCGTAAAAAACAACAAAGTTATCAAGAGAATCAAGTTCAGCCGAGAGATTTCCTGCATGAACAAAAAATGATCTGTCTTCTTCAATCGCATCACTCAGAAGATCTGAATCTGTAAAATTAAAACAGACAAAAAGAAACAGAAAAAATGAAAATAAAAGAGGTAAAAAAATTAGGAACTTATTCTTCAATCTCGCCCGAGACCGCAGTGTCGCCCGCTTCGAGAGCGGTGATGCTGTTTGTAATGATTGCTACGGAAGTTTTTTCAGCAACCTGAATAACGACAAGTTCTCCGATCATTTCGTAAGGAAGACCGGCCGGAGACGATTTGCCCTCAAATTCTTTAAGACCGTCGCCCTTTCTGTAAACAGAGAGCATAACGCCTTTTTCAACACCGTCGTCGCTACCTTTATCAAGGTAAACAATGTAGTTGGGACCATAGAAGAAAGTCGGGTCATAACCGGTGAGAATCTTCGCTCTGATGTCAGAAGCGGGTTCTGTAACCTTTACGCTGTCTTCCGTCGGAACATATTCGCGGACATAGAAACCGCGCTCGATAGCATCGTAAGATTTTACGATTTTAACGGTAGCAATCTGTGTGTCTTTGTCGTCATCATCATCGTCTTTCTTCTTTTTGCCGATATCGAGAACTTTTCCTCTGCCGACTATATCAACGATAGAACCAATTTTATCACCGGTGTCTGGATGTTTGATTGTTTCCTTGACATTGATGATTTCAACATAATCGCCGATCTGGAAATGGGGTTTCTCCTTCTTCTTTCCGTCCTTGTCTTCCTCTTCATCTTCATCGTCACCAAGTTCGACATAGATGTTATCGCCGGTTGAGAGGAGCTCTTTCGGCTCGAATGAAGCGATTATTTTCGCCATTTTTTCTTCTTCGGTATTGCCTACAAAACCTTTCTGAACTACATCAAAAATGGTGTCGTCAATCTGTTTGAACCTGTCAACCCTGTATTTGCCGCCCAGTTTTACATAACTTTTGTAACTTTCTGGCGTAGCATCAAGCGTTTTTCCGGTCTGAGCAAGAGAATCAGTCTCGCCTTCGTCCTCATATTCGGCACCTGATTCGCTGTATCCGCTCTCGTCAGCATATCCGCCGTTCGCACCTGCTCCTTCTTCGCCGGGCATCATCATTTCACCGGTCGGACGGAAAGAGATTTTGTCACCGGGATAAATTCTGTGCGGGTTCTGGATCTGCGGGTTAAGAGACCATACTTTAGGCCAGTACCACGGACTTTTAAGCTCTTTTTCGCTTATATCCCAAAGCGTGTCACCTGGCGCAACTTCATAAGTTTCAGGAGCGGCACTAAGGTCTACATTGTCGAGATTGATAAAATCTGGAACCGGAACTTCTTCAGCGCTTGCCGGTGGAACTTCTTCAGCAAACATAAGAGTCGAAAACATCAAAACGAAAGCAAAAATCATCGTTTTCATCGAAAACTCCTTATATCTAATCATAAGATCAAACAAAATAGCCGGGTCATATTACGCAAAAACGCGATTTTGTCAATTTAATTAAATACAATCTACTGAAAATATGAGATTTTTCGATTTTCAATATTAATAAACAGGGCAAAATTCCAATTTTTCACCTTTTTCATATAATCTTTAAGTGTGTTCGACGGAGGTAAAAATGGAAATCAAAAAAATTCCGGTAGCTCCCATAGGAGCGAACTGTTACATCGTTTCTGAAAAGGAAAATGCTTTTATAATTGATCCGGGTGGTGATGCCGATTGCATCATAAAAGCTACGGAAAATCTGAAAGTTAAGGGAATTATGCTGACTCACACCCATTTTGACCATATCGGCGCACTGAACGACCTCGTCCAAGCTTTTCCCGGAATAGAAATCGAAGTTCCAGAACTTGAATCAGACTGGCTTTTTGACCCCGAGCTCAATCTATCAGCGCTTTTCGACGGAGGCTTCGTTTTCAAAGGAAAAGTAACAAA
Source organism: bacterium UBP6_UBA1177 (assembly GCA_002310995.1). Classification (GTDB taxonomy): domain Bacteria; phylum UBP6; class UBA1177; order UBA1177; family UBA1177; genus UBA1177. The sequence continues at coordinate 28,184 of DBYV01000055.1, forward strand.
ACTGCTTTCAGACAAAGCGGTGGAAAATTTTCTGTCAGGCTACAAAATTCATATAATCCACACACCAGGACACACTCCCGGAAGCACCTGCTTTTACATCAATCAGTCAGATGACGAGACAGCAGACTGCAAAAATCCTGTCCTTTTTTCTGGCGACACTCTTTTCAGGAACAGCATTGGAAGAACCGATTTCCCCGGCGGTGACGGAAGAAAAATCATTGAAAGCATCAAAAACAAACTGCTTATCCTGCCGGATGAAACGGTTGTTTATCCCGGTCATGACGAAAACACTTCAATTGCGATGGAAAAAAAGTTCAATCCTTTTTTAAAACATTACAGCGTGACGTCGTAACGTCGTTCTTGTCGACGCGCCGGAATCAGGATCGTTATACCGTGATACCGTATATAACGTTATTCCGACGGCGCGAATCGTTATCACGACGAAATTTTACTTTCCCGAAAATCCTGTTAATATTCGCGGCTTTTTTGGGAGGCTGTATGGAACATCTGGACAGGCTTGAAGCCACTTCAATCCACATCATCAGGGAATCTTACGCGAATTTCAAAAATCTCGGTATGCTCTGGTCAATCGGAAAGGACAGCACTGTTCTGCTCTGGCTCGTGAAAAAAGCGTTTTTCGGTCACGTTCCGTTTCCGCTGATTCACATCGACACACACTACAAAATCCCTGAAATGATTGAATACCGCGACAACCTCACAAAAGAGTGGCACCTCAACATGGTTGTCGGAGTAAACGAAGAAGCCCTTGCCCAGAAGGCGACTTTCCCCGACGGAAATGTTGATAGAATCACCTGCTGCCGCAATTTGAAAACACAGGCGCTGAAAGCAACTCTCGACGGCACAGGCAAAAGATACGTTTTCAACCACGAAAAAGGCTGCTACGAGCTTGACAAATCGCATGAAGCTTTCACCGCGATAATTCTCGGGATCAGAAGCGACGAAGAGGGAAGCCGCTCGAAAGAACGCTACTTCTCGCCGCGAAACGCCTCGAACGAATGGAATATCGGCGATCAGCCGCCTGAATTCTGGAACCAGTTCAAAACCGACTTCGCGCCGGGAACACACCTCAGGATACATCCGCTTCTCGACTGGACGGAACTCAACATCTGGGAATACATCGAACGAGAGAAAATACCGACCGTTTCGCTTTACTACGACCATGGCACAGGGAAAAGATACCGCTCTCTCGGATGTTATCCGTGCACTTTCCCTGTTGAAAGTACCGCAAAAAATGTTGCCGAAATCATCGAAGAACTGAGGAGCGGCAAGTTCGCCAAAATCGCGGAACGCTCTGGCAGAGCGCAGGACAAAGATGACGGCGGCGGTCTGGAAACACTCAGGAAAGACGGGTACATGTAAAGACCTAGGGAATTTAGAGAATCTAGGGTGTCTAGGGAATTTAGGGATTTCTCAGATTTTTGTTGCAATAAAATAAAAAAAATATTATGTCTCAGACGTTCTTTGTTTTGTAAAATTTTGTGTCCCGTTTTTTTTAATATTTTTTTAGGAGTTAAAAATGGCAACAAAGAAAGCAACACCGGCTGCAAAAGCTGCTCCGGCAAAGAAACCGTGCGCAAAAAAAGCTTGCTGCGCAAAAACAGTTAAAGACGTTAAAGCTGCTGAAATCAAAGGAATGAAGGCTTCCCAGGTTCACGAGATCCTCGGCAAGTACATCCTCAAAGACGGCTACGACATGGTTGTCGACACCGAAAAAAGCCACGGCAGCTACATGTATGACGCAAAACACAACAAAGAGTACCTCGATTTCTTCTCATTCTTTGCTTCAATGCCGATCGGATTCAACCATCCGAAACTTCACAACGATGAGTTCATCAAAGAGATCGGTGAAGTAGCTCTTCACAAAATTTCGAACAGCGACTTCTACACCACGACTATGGCTGAATTTGTAGAAGCTATGGCTGAAACCGCAAAACCGGCTTACATGAAGAAGATGTTCTTCGTTGACGGCGGCGGTCTTGCAGTTGAGAACGCACTTAAAACCGCTTTCGACTGGAAGTTCAGAAAGAACCTTGAAAAGGGTGTCAGAATCGACGAAAACGAGATGAAGATCATCCACTTCAAACAGGCTTTCCACGGCAGAACCGGTTACACCCTTTCGCTCACCAACACTTCCGACCCGAGAAAATATATGTATTTCCCGAAATTCGACTGGCCGAGAATCACAAACCCGAAAGCTATTTTCCCGCTTGAAGGCGAAAATCTGAAAAAGACCATCGAAGCAGAAAAAGTTGCTTGCAAGGAAATCCAGGATGCATGCGACAAATTCGGCAGCCAGATCGCCGGCCTCATCATTGAACCGGTTCAGGGCGAAGGCGGTGACAACCACTTCAGAAAAGAGTTCATTCAGGAACTCAGAAAGTTCGCTGACAAATACGATTTCCTCCTTATCTTCGACGAAGTTCAGGCAGGCGGAGGTCTCAGCGGCAAATGGTGGACACACGAGCACTACGGCGTAAAACCCGACATCATCTGCTTCGGAAAGAAATTCCAGGTTTGCGGTATCCTTGCAAACGACAGAGTCCTTTCGGTCAAGAATAATGTTTTCGTTGAATCGAGCAGACTTAACTCGACCTGGGGCGGCAACATCGTCGATATGAAGAGAACCGCTCGTTACCTCAAGATCATAAAGGAAGAAAAGCTTGTTGAGAACGCAGCGAAAATGGGAAAAATCCTTCTCGAAGGACTTGAAGCACTGTCCAAGAAGACAAAAGGCAAAATCTTCAACGTCAGAGGCAAAGGTCTTCTCTGCGCATTCGATATGAAAGACGGCGCTGCTAGAAACAAATTCATTGACGACTGCATGAACAAGGAAAACATGATCGTTCTTGCATGCGGCGACAACTCCATCAGATTCAGACCGTTCCTTGACATCACCGAAGCTGACGTTAAAGAAGGTTTGAAGAGAATGGAAAGAGTTCTCACCGCTAAAAAATAACGGAAAATCTCCATTATAACCTCAAAGAGCCGGCTCAGACCGGCTCTTTTTTTATGTAGCAAAGTCAAAAATTTGTTTTCGCACTGTTTTCATATAAAATACATGGATTTTTTTTCTGGAGGTCTGATGAATTCAGTTCGTTTTTGCCCAGGCGCAGTAATTTTTGCCGTAATTTTAAGCACTCTTTCACTTCTTGTATTTTCGTGTTCTCCAAAAGAAGAGGTCACAAAAGAACCCGATTTAACAATAAACCAAACCGATATTATGCTTCTTATCGAACACAAAAAAACGATTGACGCCATAACATCGGAATATGACAAAAAAATCTCTGAAGCGCAGCCAGGAGCGTCATACAAACTGATTGAAGAAGGTAAAAGTGAGATAAACAAATATCTCGAGAGCAAAGGGCTTAAACCCGAAATTTTCATGAAAAAGTCAAAAAAAATACTGAAATGCTACATTGCCTTCAACGAAATCAGCGAAGAAACCATGCAAAAAAGGATTGAAATTCTGAAGAAAAACGACGCTTCAGAAAAAGATATCGAAATCAAAACCGCAGCATACAAAAAAGCCGGGGAAGCTTTCTACAAGGAAATGACCGCCGATCTCACGCAAAAAGAAATAGAACTAATCAAATCGAATCTAAAAAATATCGCCGCAGTCACGGAATAAGTGGAGGAAGTAATGCGAAAGACTGAACGACTTGATTTTGTTGGAGCTTTTGAACAGGGTTGGATTCAATACAAGTCCAATTTCGAGAAACTTATAGGCTGGGGTATTGCAGTTGCCGTTCCGCCGCTTTTTTTCAATTTAAGCATTACGGCTGGCATAATTGTCACTTTCGTTACTGAAGGTTTTCTTCTTATCCTTCTCGCAAATTCTGTCATTTGCGCATCTCAAGGGATAAAAAACGACACTTTTTCATCGCCCAAGCTACTTTTGACCTGCTTTAAGAACGGTTTTTTGATATCAATACTCCTTTTTCCCCTGCTAATTATAGGTGCAGCAGCGGCAGGAATACCTTCTGTCCTTCTTTTCAGCCTGTTCATGTTCACGTTTTTCATCACGGCTCGCAAACAGAAATTTGCCGTTGACGCTATGATGGACAGTCTCCGCGAGGGCAACGGATACAGACTTCCGCTCTTCCTGTTTGCGCTTATTTTCTACGCATCGGCAGCTCTGGCTCTGCTTATCGCTCAGTTGTTCATGCCACTCGGGTTTATTGCCGGCGCTCTTATAACGCCCTATTTTTTCTCGGTAATTTATGAATTTTATGATCAATTAGAGACAAAATGATGAATTACGAAACAGATTTTCTGGCTTATCAGCTCCTGAGCCTTTACAAAGGGAGAAAGGTTCTTGATTTTTTCGTTGAACCGCTTTTCGGCGATGCTTCCGGCAGATCATACTGCCGCGTATACTTTGAAAACACTTCCGTCGTAATGATGAAAGTTGCAAACATCAAACCAGGTGAATTCGGACGTGGTGATTCCTTCAACGATTTCATGGAGATCCGTAATTTTTTGGGCAGTATTGGCGTGAATGTTCCCGAGATTCTTGCAGTAATTGACGAACAGAAAGCGATGCTTCTAGAAGATTTAGGAGACATCACTCTTTTCAAGCTAATAGAAAATGACAAAAAGAACAAGTTCAAATACATAAAAGATGCTCTTGATCTGCTTGCCGATACGCAACAAAAACTTTACTCCCGCACAACATTCAATACTCCGGCAGACAAAAGACGTTTCACCACAAAACTTTTCATGGACGAGTTCTACCATTTTTACGAATATATGATTGCCAAAAGGGTTTACGCTGTTCCTTACAAAAATCTGTGGCCTAAACTTGAAAAATACTGTACCAGAATTTCGAAAGAACTTTCGACTCTCCCCTACTTCTTTTCACACAGAGATTTCCAGTCGAAAAATATAATGGTAAAAGATGAAAAAAAATATCTCATTGATTTTCAGGATGCCCTGATGGCACCTGCGGTATACGACCTTGTTTCACTGCTTCGCGATTCTTACGTCACCCTTTCCGCAGAAGAACTTTCTTCCCTCCTTTCCTATTTCTGGAATACTAACAGCGTAATGCACGAAGTTTTCAACGATTACGAGGCTTACGAGCATGCTTTCTACATTCAGACACTGCAACGCAAAATGAAAGATGCCGGCAGATTCGTCTATCTCAACCAGGTAAAAGGCAAAGAATGGTTTGTTCCATATATTCTGCCGACACTCGGCTATGTGAAAGATGCCCTTTTAAAACTTGAGCTCGAAAAGATTCTGGATCTTCTTGCTCCGTTTATTCCTGAATTCGACAATGGGAGAACAAAGTGAAAGCCCTAATTTTAGCAGCAGGTTTCGGAACCAGAATGGCTCCGATCACAGACACAATCCCAAAGCCGCTGATACCGGTCCTGAACCGCCCGACCATAGAATACAATATCTACTTTCTGAAACACTACGGGATAAAGGAAATCTACATCAACCTTCATTCACACGGTGAAAAGATCGCCAAAGCTCTCGGCAATGGCAGCAAATACGGTGTAAATATCGAATATCTGCATGAGAGCGAAATTCTAGGCACAGGTGGTGCAATCGCTTCAATGGAACCTTTTGTCAAAAAAGAGCCCTTCATCGTCATAAATTCCGACACAATATTCAACTTTGACCTTGACAAGATGATCGAAAGCCACAATCACTCTGATTCTCTGGCGACTTTAGGCATACTTCCGGCTTCCCAGAAAGATCCGCGCGCCGTTATCCGTGTAGACGGCAACAAAATAGTACGACTGCTCAATGAGTCCTTCTATGACACGATTCCTGAAGGCAACGCGCTTTTCACAGGCATCCATGTCATAAATCCGCAGCTTCTCGAATTTATTCCCAAAGACTGCTTCGTTTCAATCACAAGCTATGTCTATAAACGAATAATCAAGTCTAGACGGAATCTCAATGCCTTTTATATCAAAGGCAACTGGTGGGATATGGGAACACCCGACGGATATCTCGACTGTTCGTTCGAACTGCTACGCACCCTTCCGCTCAAATTCTTTGACGATACCGACATATTCGCTGACTATTACCACACAAAATACGAGCATTTAAACGGTGCCAACGAAGATTTTTTTGTCGCGCTCGGCAAAAAACTGAATTTCCCGCCGATAAAACAGGAACCTCCCATAGTAATAGGCAATAACTGTGAAATAGAAAAAAGCAGTGAAATCGTTCTCGGACCGAATCTCATTGCGGGCAACGGTGCTGTTCTCACGGCAGATCACGAACTTTCCAATGCAGTTTACCTTCCAGGAGCCGACGGAACGAAAGTAATTTATGGGAAAAAAGGCAGAATTTATTACTGATTCCGGAAAAACCGCTTTTTAGACTCAAAAATCTCCAAAACTCTTGACTTAGACAGCTTTCGGACTAAAATTTTTCGTTTTTGAGGAGTATGCCATGGAAAAAGAAAAGACAAATAATTTGAAAACAATAAGAGAAAAAAGATTAATCAGCAAAACCGAGCTTGCCCGCGAAGCCGAAATTTCGCTCGTGACTCTTGACAGAATAGAAAAAGGATATGACTGCCGCCTTTCCACAAAAAGAAAAATCATAGAGGCACTTGGTCTTACTTTTGATGACAAAGATGAAGTGTTTCCTGAGGAAAAATAACAGAAACAACGGAGATTAAGATGAAAAAGTTTCAGTTCACTGGTTTGATTTTTACGCTTTTCCTTGCATTTTTCGCAGTTTCGTGCGCCGGCTCGAAAGGCGAAGCAGAAAAAACGATAGATTCTTATGTCGAGCTTCTCAAAGCGAAGAATTTTGCAAGAGCTTGGGAAATGCTTGACCAGGAATCACAGGAAATTGTCGGCCAGAAAAAATTCATAGAAGACGCACAGAATATTTCCGGCAACGCAATGTTCCTTAAAAACAAGCCAATTAAAATCAATGAAGCCGGTGACAAAGCAATAATGGAAACCGAATATACTGGTCAGAAAGTCGCTTTCAACAAGCTTCCCGATGCAAAAATCACCTACTACGCAAGCAAAAACAACGGTAAGTGGCAGGTCAGACTTCAGGAAAGAATCGACCAGATCAAGGAAGAGCAGAAACGCGATTCCATCGAAATTCCTATTGATCCTGAACTTATCGAAACCGCAAAACTTTACAAAGACAAGATCGAAGTCAAAAACCTCCGCAACGGCGAGGTCGGTGACGGTCCCACAGCTCAGTATATGATGGATGCAACGGTTAAAAACAACACCGACAAACCGCTCAGCTATGTCGGCGTTCTCGTAAAATTCATGGACGATGCAGAGCAGAAAGTTCTTTTTGAAAAAACTTTCTTCGTAATCTACACCCGTCAGATTGAAGAAATTTACCCGATTCAGCCCGGTGAAGAAAGAAACATCATCATCCCCGGCTACGATGCAGGCGATATCGACGGCAACTGGACAGGAAAACTTCAGTGGGAAGTCAACGCAGTCAAAGTTGCTACTCAGGCAGAACTTATCAAAATCGAAGATCTAAATCTTCCTAAAAAGAAATAATGCAGATCGGCGAATTCGTTTCTACACTCATCACAAAAATAGAAAAATTAGACCACGATTTCAATATGTATTTCACAGCTCAGGAGAAAAAAGCTCCGCTTCAGGCCTTGGAAAACATGAAGAAAGAAGTCTCTCTTCTTATGAGAAACGCCACGATGTCTCAGAATCTCGTCGAGCAGAATCTGGCAACGCAGCTCGTCAACCGTTTCACGACTTACCGTCAGAAATGGGAAAGATGCGTCCGAGACATCGAGGAAGGACGCGCAAAACCTGGCTGTAAATTCTTCGGATGTGCCGGAAGCAGCGATCTGAGTGATCTGAAATCGGCGGCAAATTCGATTGAAAGGCGTGATGCCGAAGCATTCGCGATGAGTGCGATGATTGATCAGACCGCCAATAAATTCATTGAGTTAAGCAAAAAATACTCAAACAAATCTTACAGTTTCGATGCTGTAGCCGAAATGCTCACAAAGAAAATCGGCGATGTCCGCGAAAAATTCGGCAACAACTTCTCGTTTGATGTCTACTACGAAGACGGCAAAGTCAAAATCAAGCCGGTAAGACGGTAATCACATCTTATTGCGCGTCATTCTGAGCACAAAGAAGAATCCCTGAGAGATATTAAAGACGTTTCAGGAAACGTCTCTACCTGTTAATTTTTGCTGTACTTGTCAACATTGAAGAAGCGCTGGACTTTGAATATTTCGGAAGCCATCGCGCCATCAAATGTTCCTGAGAAGAGAACGTGCTTATCTGCAAGCATAAGAACTTTCTGAGCTGTTCTTTTTATTGAAAGAAGTTCGTGCGTTACGATGAAATAAGTGGTTCCCAGCTGCTCGTTGAGCTTGATGAAAAGCATGTCGAGATCGCGCGCCGTGACGGGATCGAGACCAGCCTGAGGCTCGTCAAAAAAGATGATGTCGGGATCAAGAACGAGCGCACGGGCAAGTGCTCCCCTTTTTTTCATACCGCCCGAAAGCTCCTGAGGAAACTTGTCTCGGTGTTTATAGAGATTAACCATCGCAAGTTTTTCGTCAGCCATGTCTTTCGCTGTTTTTTTGGAAAAATCAGGATAGTGCATCGTTATCGGCAGCATGATGTTTTCTTCGAGAGTGAGCGAATTAAGAAGCGCCGAGTTTTGGTATAAGATACCGATTTTCTTATAAAAATCTGAATCTTCCGGCATTGGGTGAACAATTTCTTCTTCGTGGAAAAAAATTTTTCCGCTTGTTGGCGGGTTCAAGCCGACGATCGCCTTCATCAAAGTCGATTTTCCGCAGCCTGACTCGCCTAAAACGATGAAACGTTCCCCTTTTTCAATCTGGAACGTTATGTCTTCGAGAATCGTTCCCGCTCCATATCCGGCGGTAAGATTCTCGGTTCTGAGCATTATTTCCCGGGGCATTGTTTTCTGACCGCGTCAGAAATGCTAGTGTTGCTGCCGTAAGCTTTGTCGAACTGTTTTGCGAAATCTGCCGCAAGTTTCTCAGCTCTTGCCTTGAAAGCCTCTTTGTCGCTCCAAGTATTTATCGGATCGAGGATCGAGCTTTCTACACCGGGGCAGCTCTTCGGGATCATAACGTGGAAAAGTTTGTCTTCGGTGTATTCCGATTTTTCAAGCTCGCCGCTGATTGCAGCAGAAACAATTGCTCTCGTGATGTTGATATCCATTCTTTTGCCGATACCGTAAGCGCCGCCGCTCCAGCCGGTGTTTACGAGATAAACGTTTACACCATGGCGGTCCATCTTCTTGCCGAGCAGTTCACTGTAATCATTAGGATTTCTCGGCATAAACGGTGCACCGAAAAATCTTGAGAAAGTGCTTACCGGCTCAACGATACCGGTTTCCGTTCCTGCAAGTTTGCTGGTGTAACCCATAAGGAACCAAAGCATAGCCTGCTCTCTTGTGAGTTTTGCAACGGGAGGAAGAACGCCGTTAGCATCTGCGGTGAGGAAAATAATCGTCGTCGGATGGCCACTTACCGAAGATTCCTTGATGTTGGAGAGGAATCTCAGCGGGTAGCTTGCACGCGAGTTAGCTGTGTATCTTTCATCATCGAAATCGATCGTTCCGTCGGGATAAATCATGCAGTTTTCGATCATTGCGCCATGTTCCATGTAGTCAGCTTCGTGGAAAACAGCGTTGTAAATTTCAGGTTCCTTCTCTTTTTTGAGATTGATAAGTTTTGCATAGCAGCCGTTCTCGAAGTTCGCGATACCATTATCGTTCCAGCCGTGCTCGTCATCACCGATGAGTTTTCTTTCGGGATCTGCCGAAAGTGTCGTTTTGCCTGTACCGCTGAGTCCCAGCATGAGCGCGCTTTTGCCGTCAGCACCTTCGTTTGCACTGCAATGAAGCGGAAGAATGCCGTATTCAGGCAGATAATAGTTCATGACAGTAAACATAAGTTTTTTGCAGCTGCCGAGGTATGCCGAACCGAAAACAATACCCATAGAATTTTCGTAATCCATGACTATCGCCATGTCGCTTGATTTGTTCTCGTTTATCATCCTGATGCGGTTTCTGTATTTTTTCTCGTCAAGTTTGTCGTAGGGAAGGACCAGAAGTGTGAATTGTTTATCCCAGAGCAGACTTTTTTCGATGCCTTCCGGAACCGCTCTGAACATATTGTCGGCAAAAAGCGAAGTGAACGCTCTGTCGGTGATCGTTCTGATCGGAAGAGCATAGCTTGCGTCAGCTCCGATGACTCTGTCTGTTACAAAAAGCATATCTTTCTTGGAAAGTCCCGCAATCGCATCCTCAAAAAGCATGTCGAAAGTTTCCTGCGATACCGGAAGGTTGTTCGGAGAAGTCCAGTCAACAGTTTTTTCGGTCTTGGAATTTTTGACGATAAATGTGTCTTTCGGGCTTCTTCCCGTTGATTCAGCCGGTGTCCAGACTGCAAGAGCACCACTTTTCGTAACGAAAACCTTCTCCTTCGTTACCGATTTGTGAATAAGCATTTCCCTTGACGGATTGATGAAAACTTTTTTGTCGGAAACTAAAAGCTGTTTAAGCCCTGCCTTGAAATCCATTTTAAAACTCCCTAAAATTATTGATAAAAGATATTGCCTCAGAAACTTTTTTCATTGAAAGACCGGAAAGCGTCTGCCTGAATCAGGCCGCATTGATTAATCAAAATTATTGTTCGTTCCAGTCCAGATCATGTGGAAGTATTCGCCCATCTTCTCGCCGATAAAGCGCATTGCTTCCATATCGTCGGAATCGAAACGGCTGCTTCCCTTCTTGTTGATAAGCTCGAGAACACCGAAAGTGATGTTCGTTTCGAGAGATTTTATGGGAACACAGACTATCGAAGTGGTTTCGTATCCTATCTTCTCGCTTATATCTTTGAAAAATCTCGGATCTTTCTGAACGTCACCGACAGCGATATAGCAGCTGTGTTTTGCCGCAAAACCGACAAGTCCCTGGCCTACGCGAACCTTAATACCGAGAACTGAATCAGCTTTCGGACCACGGCAGGAAACGAATTCCATATCGGTAGTGCTGAGATCGGATCTTGCAAACGAACCGCTTTCGCACGGTATATATTTGAGCGCGAGATCAAGGAAGAAATCGATTCCCTTCTGCTGCGGCATTCCCCAAGCATCCATAACTTCGGTGAAAAGATCGGCAAGAAGTTCATCTTTCGGAGTGATCTTGTCTGCAACCCATCCTGATTTTTTCTCTTCAACAAGCTCTCTGATGTCGGTAGTGTTCGCCGGATCGACTTCCCTGAGATAAAATTTTCTTCTGGAATCGGTATCGGTGACAACGATAAGACCGTTTTCCTTGACATCACAAAGAATGTGCTTCATGCAGTCGGCAAGACCTTTACTCGTGAGCGCTTCTTTGAGCGCCTCCATATAATCAGAACTTTCCGACATAATAATAACACCTTTCGAGCTTCCAGCCATTGGAATAAAGACTTCAAATTTAGCCATAATGTTCTCCTTCAAGAATGACTCCTACAAAAAAAACAGAGTATTAAACACCAAAAACAGAAAAATTTCAAATATTCATTGTTAAAAAATACCATAAATTCAAGAAAAGTGTTTTTTTCTGCCTTAACAGCATAATTTTTAACGACAATTCTCTTTATATATTACGCATTGAAAAGGTTTAGTGGACTTTAAATTCTTAATGAATTATATTCTGCGAGGTGTTTTTGTATTTTTTTAAAGGAGAAGAAAATGGAAGATCGGAGAAAAAACAAAGACCGCAGAGACGATTTGCAGTTCAAGCTTCCCAATGATGCAAGAGGCAAAAAGGACCGCAGACAGAAGGAAAGACGCACTAAAGAGCGTATTCCTGTTAAAATGTGGGTAAGAAATATTGACGGGAATGCCGACTATTTTCAGCAGACAGCCAACCTGAGTACAAACGGAATGTACATTCTTTCCCCCAATCCATACGAAGTCGGAACAATCATAGAAATTGAATTTCAGGTTCCGGGGACCGATCACATAATCAAATGCGGTGCTGAAATCCTGCGCTGCACGGAAGAAAATCAGGTTATCGGACTCAGCGCTAAATTCGTAAACATGTCGGATGACGACAAAAAAGTGATCGAAAAAGCCATGAATGAGCTGATAAGCGAATTTTGGTATATAAACGAATAGGAGAGAAATGAAACGCATTTATGCAGACGCCCTCATTATAGGAAGCGGGCTTTCAGGGCTTTCGACCGCTCTTAGTCTTGCTGAAAAAGGGCTTAAAACGGTAGTTGTCACAAAAGAGGCAATTGATGTTTCAAACAGCGCCAACGCTCAGGGCGGAATTGCAACTGTTACTGACTTCAACGTAGATTCCTTTGAAAAACATATTCAGGACACCATCACGGCAGGTGCCGGTCTCAACAACGAAAAGGCTGTCCGCTTTTTTGTAGAAAACGGCCCCGATGCCATCAAATACTTTGAAAAATTAGGCTGCCACTTCACGGAAGATGCTCAGGGGCATCTTGACCTCGGACGTGAAGGAGGCCATTCTGAGCGCAGAGTCGTTCATGCAGGCGATATCACCGGTTTCGAACTGATAAAAGTCGTAAAGAAAGCTGTTCTGCTTCACTCAAATATCACCGTTCTCGAAAATCACACTGCGATTGACGTTATCACCGAATCGAAGTTCATGTGCAGCGAAAGCAACAAAATCATCGGCGCATACGTTTTAGGCAAAAACGGCGAAATCCTTACGATTACCGCAAAAACAGTGCTTCTCGCGACAGGTGGATGCGGCAAAGTTTATCTTTACACATCGAATCCCGATGTTACGACCGGTGACGGTGTGGCAATCGGTTTCAGAGCCGGCGTTCCGGTTGTAAATATGGAGATGATCCAGTTCCACCCGACGATTCTCTACCACGAAAAAATCAAGTCAATGCTTATTTCCGAGGCTTTGCGCGGAGAAGGCGGCGTTCTCATAAACAAACGCGGTGAAACCTTCATGGAAAAGTACCATCCGCTCAAATCGCTTGCTCCGAGAGACATCGTTGCCCGTGCTATTGACCATGAAATGAAAATGAGCGGCGACGACTGCGTATTCCTTGATATGACCAAGCTTGACGGTCACTTCCTGCAGCAGAGATTCCCGAACATTTTCAGAATCTGCATGGAGGCAGGAATAGATATGAGAACAATGCCGATTCCTGTCGTTCCTGCGGCTCACTATTCATGCGGAGGCTTGCAGAGTGAACCGACTGGCAAAACAATTATTCCTGGTCTATTCGTAAGCGGAGAAGTCGCACACACCGGGCTTCACGGCGCAAACAGACTTGCTTCCAACTCGCTTCTTGAAGCTGCCGTCATGGCAAAATACGTTGCCAAAGAGATTATCGCATATCTCGGCGAATACTCAGGCGAATGTCCCGAACCTCCTGAATGGAATCCTGGAGATGCCGAAGACGAAGATGAAAAGATCATCATCAAGCAGAACTGGGACGAAGTGCGCCGCATAATGTGGAACTATGTCGGAATCGTCCGCAGCAATAAACGCCTTGAGCGCGCTCTGGCAAGACTGGAACTTATGAAACACGAAATCAACGAATACTACTGGAATTTCAAGGTTTCGCGTGACCTTCTTGAACTCAGGAACCTCACTCTCACGGCCGAGCTCATTATAAAAAGCGCGATGAAACGCAAAGAGAGCCGCGGTCTGCACTACAACATTGATTATCCGAAAACACTGCGCGAAGCAAAAGACACCATTCTGACACCGTCGGAAATTTTGTAACTGTAAAAATACATGGAGGCGGCATCATGAAAAGATTTACGTCAGCGGCAATCCTTATTTTCATGCTCTTTTTCGGAGCAGCCTGCGGTGGTTCTTCTAAAAACGAAGAAAAATCCGATACCGATGTAGAAACCAATGACATCGAAAATACTGACGAAGATACCGAATCGCTGCCTGATGCAGACGAACCTGTTTCAGAAGAGCCCGAATTTGATGAAAAAAAGCTGGAGAGTATCAAAAATCTTGCCGAAGAATATGTCAATTCCGCTCATGGAACCGGTGTTGTGATTGGTTTCGGGAAAGATGAACTCACTTCCATAGCTTACGGTATCCGCAACAGCAAAACACAGGAACCGCTTTCGACAGACGATCTTTTTGATATCGGAAGTATTACCAAAAATTTCACCGCCGTTACAATGCTTCTTTTGCAGGAAGAAGGTAAAGTAAACCTCGACCAGACGATTGACAAATGGTTCCCCGACTTTGAAAAAGGTGACAAAATCACTGTCAGAATGCTCCTCAACCACACATCCGGCATTCTGGAATGGAACGAATTCGACGATCTTGAAGGTATGGTAGACAAGGTCAACGGAAAATTTAACTTCGAACCCGGAACCGACTGGTCGTACAGCAACACGAACTTCGTTATCGCAGGGCTTATCATAAACAAAATTACCGGAAAAGATGCTGTTGAAGTTATCCGTGAAAAAATACTTGATCCGCTCGGAATGACTCACACTTTTATGAAAAATTTCGAAGAGTATCCGTTGGATGACAAGGCTCACGGACACACCTTCGACGAGTACGGAAATATTGTTCCTTATGAACTCAACGAACGTTTCTGGACTGCCGGCGGAATCGTCTCAAACGTTGAAGATATGTTCAAATACGCTTACGCGCTTTTCAACGGAGAGCTCCTTTCCGAAGAGAGCATGAAGGAAATGCTTGATTTCGTGAAAGTCTCAGGAATACCTGTTTACGGGCTCGGAATGATGTATGACAAAGGACATCACGGTGAATTTTACACACACGGGGGAGATGTTATCGTAACTGCGGCTTTGATTGCCTTCTACCCTGAAACCGGCGAAATACACATACTGTTTAACAACTTCAGCGGTAGTTCAAGCACCCTCGCTATTCTCAACGACTGGATGGAATATGTTCTTGCGGACGAGGGAGAAGCAGAAAAAGGGACGGTTTTTCCTGATTGGAACGAGCTTGTTGATAACGGAGACGACACTCAGATTTTCTCCCTTTACGCGCCGCTTCCTGATTACGAGTCCGAAGAACTGAACGAATCCATAGGGTACTTCATCTATCCCGAAGATTACATACCCGATTTTTACTGCAGTCATTATGCGTTCAAATCACAGGGTTATGTAAAAATCATACAGCAGTGTATGGAGCCTGAAAGATATTACCAAGGCACCATCAAAGTCGGAAGAACCGATATCGACATGTATCTCGGCAATTTTGAATCAGCAGTCGAATCAGGCGAGCCGACGCAGAATTTCTATATCACGAAATACGATTACTATTACGATCTCGAGACAGATTTTCTCTCTAAAATATGCTACTCGCTTGAAGAAAGTGATCCCGACAAATACATGATGATTTCAAGCAGTCAGCATCCCTCCGGTACTGAGTATTACACCATTTGGGGAAAATCAAAAATGGCTGAAAGCACAAGAGCTAAAGGATGCGAGTGCTACAACAAAGATGAGACAAAACGCGAATGCACTGAAGAGGAACTTACGGAAAACGAAACCACTATTCTTAATATACCGACATTACTTTAGGAGAGCAATATGAAAAAACTTCTCACAGCAATGATTATTATTTCGATGCTTGTTTTCGGAGTATCCTGCGGAAGTTCTTCCAAAAACAAGGAAGAGACTCCTGACACAGACAATGCTGACACAGAGACAGACTCTGATACCGACACAGAAACAGAGAATACAGATACTGACAACACTGATGATGAAAAAGAAGATGGCGACTCTGACGACGAACCGAAACCGAAACAGCCTCTGACCGACGAAGAAAAACTTGAAAGCATTAAAAATCTTGCCGAAGAGTATATGCATTTTGCGCATGGAACCGGCGTTGTTGTCGGATACGGTTACGACAAGCTTACTTCTTTTGCAATAGGAGTTCGTAACAGCGAGACAAAAGAACCGCTTCAGGCAGACGATCTTTTTGAAGTCGGCAGCATAACCAAAAATTTCACTGCCGTAACCATGCTCCTCTTACAGGAAGAGGGAAAAATCGACCTTGATCAGACAATAGACAAGTGGTTCCCCGATTTTGAGAAAGGAGACATCATCACCGTCAGAATGCTGCTCAACCACACTTCAGGTATCATGGAAATGAGTGATGTTATGGACCCCGAAGATGTTGTCGAAGATGTCAACGGACGTTTTGACTTCGAACCTGGGACTTCATGGACTTACATCAACGCAAATTTTGTTCTCGCAGGACTGATTATGAGCGAAGTTGCAGGAAAACCGGCACACGAAGTCATCCGCGAAAAAATAATTGAACCGCTCGGTCTCAAAAATACTTTTATGAGAGGCTTTGAAGAGCATTCTGAAGAAAACAAAGCTCACGGACACGCTTACGATGCTCACGGAAGCATCGTTCCTTACGAATATCAGCACAAAGCGTGGACGGCAGGTTCTCTCGTTTCCAATGTCGAAGACCTTTTCAAATACGGCCATGCACTTTTCCATGGACAGATCCTGTCAGAAGAAAGCATGAACCAGATGCTTGACATAGTTGACCTTCTCGGAACCCCGATGTACGGGCTTGGAACGCAGTACGGAAAAGGCTCTCACAGTGAATTTTACGGTCACGGCGGTGATGTTTTCGCGTCGCACTCAATGCTTTATTACTACCCTGAAACCGGCGAAATCCACATCATTCTCAACAACTTCAATGAAAGCAAGGACATGTATGTCCTCAACGATGAGATTGAATATGTTCTTATGAAAGACAATCCTGCAAAAAAGAAAACCGCTTTTCCGGATTGGGACAAACTTATAGACAAAGATGAACACACTCAGGTTTTTGCCCTCTATTCGATAATGGCAGATTATCCGGTATACAATCTTGATTACGGCATCGGCTACTTCGTTTATCCCGAAGACACCTACATCAACTACTACTGCACTCAGTATATGTTCAGATATCCCAGCAACGGCGGAACAATTGTAAAAATCGCTTCTGAATGCATTGAACCTAAAGAATATTATGTCGGGCCCTTCAAAGTTCAGCGCACTGACATTGACATGTATCTCCGCGATTTTGAAAAAGCTCTCGATTCGGACGAACCGACACAGGACTTCACTCTTACAAAATACGACTATTTCTACGATCTTGAAAATGAGTATGTGTATAAATACTGCTATTACCTTGAAGACAATGATCCTGACAAATATATGCTCATTGCAAGCGACACAAATCCGTCAAAAACCGAGTTCTATCACGTTTGGGGAAAGACAAAAATGGATGCAAGTGTCAATCTGACAGGTTGCCACTGCTACAACAAAGCCAGCAAAGAGCGTGAATGCACCGAAGATGACGAATATCCGCCGAAAGAAGACTCTGAAGAACCGGAAGAAACCGGCGACGATGATGAAATCCCGGATAACGAATAGCGTAACGGCGTGACGACGTAACGTCGAGGGCGCACAATTAAAAAAATCACAGATTTCTTTTAACTAAATCTTCGAGTTCCTCTTTCGGAACAAGACCGACTGAAGTTTCAATTTCCTGACCGTTTTTGAAAACTTTGATGCAGGGAATTCCGCGGATTTTGTACTTGAACGAAAGTTCCATGTTTTCGTCGGTATCGACCTTTACGAATTTGACATTTGCATTGTCTGCGTAGTCGTTCGAAAGCTCTTCAAAAATCGGTCCCAGCATTTTGCAAGGTCCGCACCACTGAGCCCAGAAATCGACGATTGCGACACCTTTGAAATCAATGACTTCAGCCTGAAAAGTTTCTTCGTTTGCGTGAATAAGCATATCTCCTCCTAATTGAAAACTATTTTTTTAACGCCGTTTTTGCTGAGTGAGAGAACTTCCCTTTCAAGGTCGGGATAGTCTTTTTTACTCTCGTTTCCTTCGTTGCTTACCTGAATTTTGTAGAAAAACGCGGCAACAGGAGCTTTCTCGCCCTCGATGTGGAAAAAGAAAACCTTATCGTCCTCGATTTCAATCGCTTCCTTACTCTCCCCTTTCACCTTCGGAACAATGTTGTAAAGAGATTTCATCGAGCAGAATTTTCTGACGGGTACGAATCTGCCGTCCTCAAAGCACGAAACGTCATCGCTGCTTTTGAAATTGATTTCCTTGATGTCTGTGAACTTGAGCATAAGCTCGTTCACACCTTGCGCAGCCATAACAGTTGTCGTCTCGACAAGCGACTTGGTGTTGCTAAGCTGTGCAGCTTCGATTTTTACGATTTTTCCCGAAATTTTTTTGCCGTTTTTGAGCGTAATCGTTGCGTTCTGCGCGAAAACTAAGGATGA
Organism: bacterium UBP6_UBA1177; assembly: GCA_002310995.1. Taxonomy (GTDB): domain Bacteria; phylum UBP6; class UBA1177; order UBA1177; family UBA1177; genus UBA1177. Next base: position 46,477 of record DBYV01000055.1, read on the forward strand.
AACAAGCAGAACTGCCAGAAACAAGAAGATTTTTTTCATAATAACCTCCAATTATTTTATTTCCATTTCCCACGGATGCTGTCTCTGATAGCGGAGAACATTGGTAAGAACCCGTTTTCTCGCAGCAACAATCTGGTTTTTCTTGTATTCTTCATGGTTTGCACGTCCGGAACGACTTTCGATAAAGCTTTCCTCGTCCAGAATCTGCACTTCAAACGGGAAGAAAAAGCGGTAAGTCGGTTTTGCCGGATTTATCGGATCTTCCATAGTTATGAGAAGACGGCTTGTAAGCTGTATCGAAGAGTACGAAGTTGAAGAATAGAGATTTGTCTCCTCAATGTTCCTTTTCGTGATCTCAGCCTTTTCCTCAGGCGGAATTTCAAGATATTTTTCAAGGAATTCGGCAACATCTTCCTGTGACCACGATGAAAGGTCGTGCGATTTCAGCTCTTCGACGCCTTCGATGAAGCGCGGAATGTTGACGACGTTGTTTTTTGTCCTGCTCGGCTTGATATTGGCGAACGAAATGACATGATTTGTAGCGAAATACCTGAGAACAAGAATGATATCGAGTTTTGTGTAGGTCACGATCCGCACTCCGACACGGTCAAAAATGTCGGCTGTGACATTCTCCTTTTTGTGAAGAAGTTTGAGAATAAGGCTGTCGCGCGACTTGTCGTTTTTTATCTCGAAAAGTTTAAGGCGTATTGCATCGTCACCTGTTCCGAGAAAATATCCCCCCGCAGCACTGCCGTTCAGATGCGAGCTGAAACGCTTGTAAATCTGATTTCTGATTCCTGGCATAAAACTTTTTGCAAGATCGTTCTCTACATGGGTTATCGTGTGGGCAACCCGGAGAACAGCGCATGCCCACGCCTGTTCAAGTGTTTTTTCCTTTTCCGAAGCCTTTATCAGCAGACTCACGATGTCGTCATCACACAAAATGTCCGGTGGAATTATCAAAGTTTCCGTCTTTCCCTCCGGATCTTCCGCCAGATAAGTCTGGATAAAAGTTTTTGCCTCGCTCAAAATCGAAGAAACAGTCTCCGCAATCTCAGGATCAGTTATGTCGTAGCCGTAATTTTTTATAAAAAGAAGTCCCGATTCCCTGTCATGGACATTGAGTCTCTCGATGTCGATGAAACTTTTCTGTGAAAAAATCGCGTCAAAAAGTTCAAAAGGGAATTTCAGAAAATTCTTTTCAAGTTTGTTTCTAAGTTCCATATCTCTCCTACACGTCCCAAAGTTTGAAAAGGGCTGCATCATCAGGAACAGTAACTTCAATAGAACCGTTTCCCGGAATTCTTTCGAGTTCGATTCCTTCGTTTGAAAGAATTTTGAAGTAGACTTTCGCTTTTTCGCCCGCTTTGAAACCGATTTTTTTGGAATAGAGGGAAAACTCCATAACTTCGTCGAAAGCGGCCTCGCCTGCACCGACCATATCCGCTACTCTGCCCGATTCATTGCTACAGTGGATAAGGAAAGGTGTTTTTTCGATTCTCACCATCGGAAGGGCAAAGTCGATGTTCTGGTGATCCATCAAAAATCCTTTGATAAAGTATTTTTTGTGTTCGTAGAAATGCATCGGATTCGTAAGCTGGATTCTGAAAAACAGTTTTTCGCGGTTGAATCCGTAAAGAATTTTGTCAACAAGTTTGATCGAATTGTACATCGCGCCGCCCGCTTTCCGCGAATTTTCGAAAAATCCAGCACCTGCCCATTCGTAATAACCGTTATTTCTGCCCGAAATTATTGGATTTATCTCGGTCGTCGGATCTACAAAAAGGCTTGTTTCCGAATTTGACGAAATAGGAATATCGAGGAATGTCGGGTAGTTCATCCCGAGCAGATTGTAGACCCTGCGCAGATGACGCCTGAAAAGACGGTCGAAAAGCCAGTCGTTTTCAGTTGAAAACTGCGGACCGTACCACCAGAACCAGTCGCTTCCCTCGGCACGGTAGAGGCAACGCATGACTTCATTGTGAATCTGCGGCTCGACAACGTGGTTAAGGCTGTATTTCGCATAAAAATCGCGGACACGTTTCAGATAACCCCACGCCGAATTGTCTTCATCGTTTCCGATCCAGATTTCGTAATTTCCGTTTATCCAAGAACCGGAATATAAATTGTCAACTACCGGAAACTTGTCTAACCCACATGAAATTACATCACTGCAAGTTGTTGTTTTTATTTCAGGATCGTTTTTCAGTCTCGTAAAGAGCTCTTTTAAGAAATGTTCTCCGTTATCGGGGTAAGATTCCCAAGCGTTCTCGCCGTCCATAATGACTGAAACGACAGCTTCTCTGTTTCCGTGAAAATTAGCCGCAGCGTTTTTCACATAGTTTACAAAAATATCGGCAGCCTGCTCCGGCTTCATCTGCGAAAACGAGAATCCGAGCAGATCGGAAAGATATTTGTCTCGGAAAAAAGCAGTAACACTCTCGTTTTTCTCAGATTTCAGAAGATATGGTGTGTAAAGCACTTTTGCCTTGTCGGAATTTCCGAGAGATTTCATAAGTATCGTTTCATCAGTCGCGAGCCATTTTACCCCTGCATTCGCGGCTGCTTCAATTATTTCAGGTGCGACAGAACCTTCAGCCGGCCACATTCCGTCGATATTTCTGCCCCAGGTCTCTTCGCTGAAGCGTTTTCCTTCCTCAAGGTGCCATTTCGCGTCTTCGGGATAGGAAAATTTTGCCGGAAGAGGTGCGCTCATGCACCTTTTTGCTATATCGGTATCATAAACCAGCGGAAAAATCGGGTGATAGAAAGGGGTGAATGAAATCTCGATCACTTTTTCTTCGGCAAGACGCCTGTAAAGCGGAATTATCTCACGCAGAACTTTCCGCTGGATTTCAAGCAGATCCTCTTTGTCGTTTTTAGTGAAACCGCAGTCTTTTCTGTCAAGTTCAACAAGTTTTTCGAACTTCTCTCGCGCCATGAAACCGAACCATTTCAGGTTGAAAAGAACCTGGAGATCGAGAATTTCGTCATCCGAAAAAAGTTTCGCCGTTTCGACCCAGTCGAGCTTTTTTTCGTAGCGCAGCCTTTTGTTGAGGAGCTCGTTGTAACGCGGCGAAGTCCTGACAAGTCTGTCCCAGTTCAGCATGAAAAAGTTCTTGACTACAAATGCCTTTTGCTCCTCTTTCATCTCGGCGGGATCAAGAAGAGTATGCTCGAGCCATGCATCGGTTACACTGTTTTCAGCATAGTCTTTGAGCTGCTCGATAAGTGACGGAACGACATTTACAACTCCGCGAACGCCGTATTTTTCCATTGCGAGCGGCAGATCGTAGTAGCCTTTCAGCGCGTGAAGACGAACCCACGGCATCAGATATTTGTTCCTGATACAGTCCTTGTAAAAAGGCTGGTGCATATGCCACAGAAAAACGAGTTTAGTCATGGACTATCTGTCCTCCTGGAAATTGTAACCTTTCGGAACAACAACGATCCCCTCTTCCGTTACGGTGAAACCGCGCTCCGCGTCCTTCTTAAGGTCGTAACCGATTGTAGTATCCGGTGGAATAACGACGTTTTTATCGACAATGACATTTTTAAGTTTGCAGTAACGCCCGATCTTGACGTTGTTGAGAATTACGCACTGGTCAAGCTGACTGTAGCTGTTTACCCTGACACCGGGCGAAAGGACCGAGCGGTTGACGCTGCCGCCGCTCACGATGCACCCTTCAGAAACAAGCGAATCGGTCGCGATCCCGAGCCTTTTGTGCTCTTTGTCGGCAAAAACGAACTTAGCCGGCGGCATATTGACTTCCGGAAAACCGAAAATCGGCCAGTGGCGGTTGTAGAGGTTGATCGCCGGCGAGACTGAAACGAGGTCCATGTGCGCCTCGAAGTAGCTTTTTATCGTTCCGACATCGCGCCAGTAAGGTTTTTCGTATTCGTTTTCATCGGGCATATAGATCGTGTTCTTGAGGAAATCGTAGACATAGACCCGTTTGTAGGGATAAAGTGCCGGAATGACGTTTTTGCCGAAATCGTGCTCGCTCATAGGGTCTTTCGCATCGTTCGTGACAGCGTTCACTAGAACTTCACGCGAAAAAAGATAGTTTCCCATGCTGACAAGGGCGTAATCAGGTTTACCCGGAATCGGTTTAGGATTTTTCGGTTTTTCCTCGAATCCGATCATGCGGTAATCCTCGTCTATTTCGATAACTCCAAAAGCGCTCGCTTCCTTTATCGGAACGGGTAAAGCCGCAATCGTCATGTCCGCATTTTTAATGTTGTGATATGTATACATCTGCGAAATATCCATTTTATAGATGTGGTCGCCGCTGAAAACAAAAACATTCTTCGGCGACTCGTCCCTGATAAGATTCAGATTCTGATAAATCGCATCGGCACTGCCAAGATACCAGTTCTCACCAGTACGCATCTGAGCAGGAACTGAGTCAACATACTGGTTGAAACGTGGCGAAAGCCCCCAGTTTCTCGAAATGTGCTGAATCAAAGAATCGCTCATAAACTGCGTCAGAACCTTGATCTGCATAAAGCCGGAGTTTACGAAGTTGCTCAGAACAAAGTCGATGATACGGTAGGAACCGCCGAACGGAACCGCCGGTTTAGCCCTGTCAGAAGTAAGCGGTGCAAGCCTTTTACCCTGACCGCCCGCAAGAATCATTACAAGTGCCTTTGACATTTTTCCCTCCGATTTATCTGGTTAAAATCAGTAAAACGCCCCAAAAACATGGTATTATACTACTTTTTTTAGAAATTTCGACCTTTTATGAAATTTATTTTTGTATAGAAAAGAGATTCGAATATCAGCCGCCGGATTATATCAGTATTCCCGCTATATTGGCTGTGAGAAGGCACGCGAATGTGCCGCCGATAAGAGCTTTTATGCCGAGAGATGCGATTTCGCTTCTTCTTTCGGGGATCATCGCGCCGATTCCGCCGAGAAGGATTGCTATAGAACCGAAGTTAGAAAATCCGCAGAGAGCGTAAATCGATATTACTGTGCTGCGTTCAGAAAGCATTGTCACGGCATCAGCATTCATTTTTGTGAGAGAACTGTAGGCTATGAACTCGTTTAAAACGGTTTTCTGGCCGAGCAAAGTGCCTACCTGTGAGGTTTCTTCCCAGGGAACGCCCATCAGAAAGGCGAGAGGCTTGAAAATCCAGCCGAGAATTTCTTCCATTGATGTGCCGAAAAGGGAGAAAAAGTAGTTGAACATAGCGACGAAGGCGATGAAGGAAACAAGCATCGCAACAACGTTTATCGCAAGGAAAACCCCTTCGCTTGCTCCTCTTGCCGCGGCGTCGAGAACGTTTCTGTCGGTAACTTCGATTTTGATTCCGCTCTGGGAAACGGTCTGCGGTGTTCCGGTTTCGGGAACGAGGATTTTTGCCATGACTATTGCTGCCGGAGCGCTCATAACGCTTGCTGCAATCAGGTGTCCTGCATCAATTCCCATCTGGATGTATGCGGCTAAAACTCCGCCTGCAACTGTGGCCAAACCGCCTGTCATAAGACACATGAGCTCGCTTCTCGTCATGTTTTTGATGTAAGGTTTGACGATGAGCGGGGCTTCAGTCTGTCCGATGAAAATGTTTGCTGCCGCAGAAAGACTTTCTGCACCGCTTGTTTTAAGGAATTTTACAAAAATCCATGCGAAAATACGGACAAAAAACTGCAAAATTCCGAAGTAGTAGAGAACTGCGAAAAGTGACGAGAAAAAGATGATCGTCGGAAGGACTGAGAGGGCGAAAGAGAACTTGTCAAGCAGACCGCCGAAGACAAAGCTGGAGCCTTCGCCTGTGAAACTTGTGACTTTCGTGAAGCATTTGTTGAGAAAATCGAAAATGGCCTTTCCCGGCGAGGTTTTGAGAACGAAAAAAGCGAAGATAAACTGGACTAGCAGGCCGTAAATTACGAGCTTGAAATCAACTTTCTTCCTGTTCTCGCTCAGGAGCCATGCTATGAGGATGAAAACTCCGATTCCTAGCAGACTGATAAACCGATACATTTTTCCTCCTGTTTTAGTCAAAAAGCAGTTCAACTGCACCGACTGCGCCTGAATCGGTGTGCAGTGCGGCCGGAACTATTTTCACGTTTTTCGCGCTGATTGAAAACGCGAGGGATGAAACTTTTTCCCTTATCGGATTCAAAATAAGGTCTCCCAACTGCGAAACTCCGCCTCCGACAACGATAATCTGCGGGTTGAGAAGAGTGGCGATATTTGCTAAAAATGTTCCGATTCCGTTAGTTAAATATTCAACGGCTTTTTTTGCGCCTGGATCATTTTTTTTAACGAGTTCAGAGAGTTGTGTTGTTGGAAGCCCTAAAAGCCTTTCTATCGCCGGGCCTGCGAACTTCTGCTCTAAAATCGAGCCGTCAAGCAGCTTCATCTGCCCGAATTCGCCTGCCGCGCCGTCAGCGCCGTGATATATTTTTCCGTCAATTATTATCGCCGCGCCGATCCCCGTGCTTACTGTGATATAAAAAACGTGCCTGAAACCTTTCGCTGCGCCGAGCCTTGTTTCGGCAAGCCCTGCGACTCTCGCGTCGTTTTCGACTTTAACCGGAACATTCCAGCGTTCGTTGATCAGTTTCCGCACTTCGATATTTTTCCAGCCACTGAGATTGGGGCAGTCGTAAACAAGCCCTTTTTCGTGATTAACAGGGCCAGGAACGCCGATTCCTATTCCTGAAAGTCCATTCGGTAAAATATCAATTTCTTTGCACGATATTTCCAGAGATTTAACGATGTTATCCATGACAATACCGACTCCGAGCGTTGCCTCTGTCGGGATTTTCGTCTTTGCTAAAACATTTCTTTCTTCGTCTTCGATTACTGTCAGGATTTTAGTTCCGCCGAGATCAATTCCTGCATAAAAACTTTTGTTATTTGTGTTTTTCATGACTTCTCCAAAAAATCAAAACCCGTTTATTATATCCGTTTTTCAATTAAAATCCATGAGTTTACCTTATGCCCCGTTGTATTTATTATCATCACTTTTGACATAATAAAAATATCGTGCTAAAAATAATAGTTTTGGGGTGCAGGTTATGAAAATACTTGTTGTTTCCGATACTCACGGCGAAATGCCGCTGGACATGAAAAAGATTAGTTTTGACACCGTGATTCACGCTGGCGATATAGGTGACACCACATTTTTCGGTGTATTCGAATCAGCCGTCGGAGAAAAAAACTGTTACGCGGTTTTCGGCAATACCGATTTTGTCCTTTCGGGATACCTTCCGGAAAGTGTTTCGGCAGAAATCTGCGGCTTGAAATTTTTCATTGTCCATAATCTGACAGCCCCACACAGAATATTGCCGGCAAACGAAAGCGCGATAAACAAAGCTAATGCTGAAATCATAGTTTTCGGCCATACCCACACGCCTCTCGTTGAAGAGCGTGATGGCAGAATTTTTATAAATCCCGGTTCTTTGGGAAAAGTCGGGCTTACCGGTCACAGATCATTTGCGACTGCCGAAACCGACGAATCAGGCAAAATTGAAGTTAAAATTTTCGATATTGATTCAAAGGGAGCAATTATCACAAAAAAATTTAATAAAATCAACGATTTGTTTAGGGAGATTTAGAAAATGAAAAACCTGTCATGGTTAATTTTTACAGTTTTTGCACTTTTTTGCTTTGCTTCATGCGGCGGCAATGAAAATGACTTCTCTCAGGGAGATGAAAACGAAGGTGACAGCGTTGCCGTTTCACTCAGAGTTGCGCGTGACGCCGACAGCGGATGCACGGGAATGGAACTCGATTGCATCACCAAGGAACTTGCGGCTATATCGTTCCAGATAAGAAACGGAAACGGCGAACCCGTTTTTCAGAAGTCTTTTACGAGAAGCGAGATGAAAAACCTCAAGGAAATCAAAGGTATAAAAAATGCAGATAATGCAACACTTATCGTTTCGGTTTTCCTCGGATCTGATATGAACTCACCGAAATGGCAAGGCAAAGCTACAGGATTGAAATTCGAAAAGGGAAAAACTACTTCTGTAACAATTCTCCTTTATCCGCTAGCGACTCAGCCGAAAGAAATCTCAATGCCGGAAGGACTTACAATTGCAAGATTCGGCCACAGCGCAACTGTTCTTGGTGACGGAAGAATACTTGTTGCCGGAGGATTCCCGTCATGCGGAGCAAACGGAAAATGCGTGGCAACTGAAAGTGTTGAAATAATCGACATAGAGTCCGGAATGATTGAAAACAAAACTCTCGTAAATCTTAACGAAAAACGTGCAATGCACACAACTATAGCTTTGAACGACGGAAGCGTCCTCTTTATCGGTGGAGTTCAGGGGTTCAGCGCCACATCGCAGGAAGAAGCATTTGAAGATTTTCCGATTCTCCCCTACTCGCAATTAAACGCCGTTAAAACAATCGAAAGATATATGCCGCCTTACCCCAAATACAATATGAAAACAAATGGTTACGGAACACCGATTGCGAATTATACCGAAAACATTCCGGCAGATATTCCTTTCATGGCTTTCCAAAGCATTCACGCAGAAAGGATTTCAGATACACAGACAGATGTTTTCTTAGTCGGCGGAGTCGATGAAGCAGGCGTTCCCTCAAACAAAGCATACAAATTCACGATAACGGAAACTGACGGTGAGGTTTCGGTAAGCGATGCAACCGAACTTGCGGAAAGTTCCACACCGATGATTCTTCCGGCTCTTGCATACAACAACGGTTCGATTTTTGCAGTCGGCGGAAGAAACAATTCGTCAGAATCGGCTGCATCACTCATTTCCGAGAGTGAAAGCAAAGACTTTGGAGAAAAATCAAACAACATATTTTTTACCAACAGTTTATATGCAAACGGCTCACTTTATACTTTCGGCGGCATGCCAAATGAATCAGGGAATCTCGTAAATTCCGAGCAGAACGGTATTATAAGAAAATGGGATTTTAACGGTTCTGTCGAAGCTCCGGACAACAAACTCAGGACATGGGGACAAAACGTAGCTTTTGCAGGTACCCTTTTCGATTCCGAAAGAAACTATCTCATTGTTGTCGGCGGAACAGACGCTGAAGATCTCTATCAGGTAATCAACGCAACCAACCTTGAACTTTTCGGCAGTTCTCCGACACACAAAATGTCAGATAAAAGAATAATGCCGCAACTCTCTGTCGCTCCAGCCGGACCAGCCGGAATCATAGGAGACAGACCAATACTTGTCATAACTGGTGGAACAAGTGCGCTCAACAGCACAGGTTCAGTTGCAAACTCTATAAAAATCAATATCTTATAGTTCATCACCGCTTAAACTTGTTTTCCTCATTCTTATTCCTATAATTGTTCGGTTTATTTTTGAATCGGCAGGTATATATGAGAAACTTAATTCCTGATTTAAAGCAACTTGGTTACTTTGACACTACTTCTGACAAAAAATCCGGAGCAGTTGACGCTTCCGTTATGTTTGTTGACATATCGGGTTTTACAAACATGACAAGACAGCTCATGTCGCGAGGAAGCGACGGTGCCGAAACGCTTTCGGTCTTCATGAACACGATATTCAATCCGCTTATTGAGGCAGTATATAACCAGAACGGGTTTATCCTCAACTTCGCCGGAGATGCTTTTACAGCAGTTTTCAAGGGAGATAACGGCCGGCGAGCAATAACCGCGGCTCTGAACATCCGCAAGTTTTTCACCGAAAATCCCGCACTTTATCACCGAGGACAGGCTTTCAAAATTTCAGCTAAAGCCGGAATTTCAATCGGAAAATTCAACTGGATTGCAGCAAAAGGAGAGGAAAATCTCAGGCATTTCCTCTTTTTCGGTGATGTTGTTGACGAGGCTGCAGGAGCAGAACACCACTGCACTGCAAACGACATCTGCATAAATGACAAAGTTTTCGAGATTCTCAAAAACGATTGTGTCACTCATATAAAAGAGGATGCTTGTTTTATTGACGATCTTACTGTGCCGGCAGAAAGCGTTCCGGAGCAGGTTGAGCCTAAAATCGAAGACCTTGAGATTTTTATTCCGCACACCGTTATTGAACAGGAGATCGCCGGAGAGTTCCGCGAGGTTGTATCACTTTTCATTTCCTACATAATCGCGAACGACACTACTAAAATCGAGAATATGCTTGAATATCTGGCTAGTTACGTTCAGAAATACGGTGGCTACATCAGCGGATTCGACTTCGGCGACAAAGGTGCAACACTGCTTGCGCTTTTCGGTGCGCCTGTAAGTTACGAAGACAACCTCGAACGCGCAATCGACTGTGTTGCCGAAATCAGAAAGAACTGCGATACAGAGCTCAGAAGCGGTATCACGCAGGGTGTTGTTTATGCCGGATTCGTCGGCAGTCCGAAACGTGCGGCATACACCGCTTTGGGCGACAACGTAAACCTTTCTGCCAGAGTCATGATGAAAGCTCCTTACGGTGCCGACTGGATTGCAGGAAAGGCTGCCGAAAAAGCAAAAAGCGTCTTTGAACTCGAAAGCAAAGGTGATTTCGCTTTCAAAGGAATCGATGTTCCGGTAGAAGTTTTTGAAATAAAAGGGCACCTTAAAATCGAAGAGGAAATATCTTTTTCGACAGCTTTTACAGGCAGAACAGAAGAACTCAAAATACTTTTTGACACCCGCGACAAATGCCGCGAAACCGGCAGACTTCACTGCTCGACAATCTACGGTGAAGCCGGCATAGGGAAATCGCGTCTGATTTACGAAGTTAGAAAGAATTCAACTAATGATTTCAGAGTATTAACTTTAAAGACAGACACTATACTCCGTCAGTCCCTGAATATGTTCACGAACTTTTTCCAGACGCTTTTCAACCAGAATGAAAATGTTTCCGTTAACGAAAATCATGCCGCTTTCGAAAAGATGTGGACATCATTGTCGGCTGAAATCATAAATAAAAAAGAGGCTTTTGAAGCTTCGAAATCATATATCGCCGCTCTTGCCGGAATTTTCTGGGAAGGTTCTGTATACGATATTCTTGACGCTAAGAGCAGATATGAAAACACCATTTACGCAGTTTGCGATTTCTTTGCGGCAATAGCAGAAACAAGACCGCTCATGCTCGTTCTTGACGACATGCATGCAGCAGACAGCGATTCACTCGCAATTGTCAGAGCTTTGGTAAAGGCTCTTGATGAATATCCGGTTGCTCTTTACATAATGTCAAGACTCAACGACGACGGTACAAAACCCGAAATTCTTACTACAACAGATGACCGTTTCCACGATATTGTTATCGACAAAATGCAGAAAAGCGACATTCCGATGATGGTTAAAAACGTCCTCGGCGAAAAAGGAAACCGCGAACTCAACGACTTCGTTTTCTCGCGTACTGACGGCAACCCGTTCTTTATCGAACAGCTCGTTCTCTTCATGAAGGACAAAAAATACATCCAGAATACCGGCAAGTGCTATGCTCTCACAAGCAACAAGACCGAAGTTCCGAGCGGCGTCAACTCACTTCTTGTCAGTCGTCTTGACAGGCTTTCACAGCACTTGAAAGACCTGGTATTCCGCGCTTCCGTTCTCGGTAACAACATAGACCTTCTCGTTTTGAACGACATCGCTCAGGAGCAGGACAAAAACAACATTCCCAACCTGCTCAAAGAAGGTGTTGACGAACTTGTCTGGAACGAAGCATCTTCCCTGCTCTACTCGTTCAGACATGCTCTTCTGCGCGATGCGGCCTACTCGATGCAGCTTAAAGCGCGCCTCAAAGAGATTCACAAAAAGGTAGCAAACGCTATCGAAAAGAACTATAAGGATGAAGAAAAATTCTTTTCCACTCTCGCTTTCCACTACGAAAAAGCCGAAGATACAGAAAAAGAAATTGTATATCTTAAAAAAGCCGCTGACTATGCAAAAGCACAGTATCACAATCAGGAAGCTGAAAAGATGTACGAAAAGCTTCTTGGTCTTCTCAAAGATGACGTAGAGATCATCAAAGTCGACCACAGTCTGGCTACTGTCTACCGAATTGAAGGAAAATGGGATCTTACAGAAAAATTATTCAAAGAGAGCCTTGAACGTTCACAGAATATCGGAAACAAGCTCCTCATTGCTACAAGTATGAAGGAACTTGCCAACATGATGCTTCAGAAAGGGCGTTACGATGAGGCAAACCCGCTCCTCGATGAAGCCGAAACATTTTATAACGAACTCAATGACATCAAAGGCAAATGCGATGTTGAAGGTTTCCGCGGACTTATTCACTACTACAAAGGTGAACTTGATGATGCGGTCGAGCACTTCACCGAGAAACTCCGTCTTGCCGAAATTATTGACGACAAATCTGCAAAAGCACTTTCCTACAGATATATGGGCGGTGTTGCATACTACCGCGGCGACTATCAGAAAGCCCTGCAACACTACAAAAACCAGTTGAAAATTTCGAAAGAGATCGAAAACCTGCTTGACATTGCAGTTGCAGACAACAATATAGGTCTCGTCTACTCATACATCAATGACTTCAAAAACGCTGCAAAGTTCTATCGTAGAGCGCTTGAAACCTATAAAAAAGTCGGCATCAAGCAGTATATATGCTACACCTCGAACAATCTGGGAGAGCTTAAATATTGGATCGGCGAATACGACGAAGCCAAATCGCTTATCGAAGATCAGCTTGCTATCGCTACTGAACTCGGAATCCGCCGCCATGTCGCCCTTGCACACCTCATTCTGGGTAACATTGCGAAAAAAGAAGGAAATTTTGACAAATCAGAGGAGCACTACCTTCAGGCGATATCCATAGCAAAAGAGCTCAACGCCAGCAACATCCTGTGTGAATTCATGTTTGAATACGCCGACCTTCTTTTCCGCACAAAAAAATACGACAAGGCATTCGAACTTAGCTTGGAAGCAGGAAAAATCATTGAAGAAGTCGACCGCAATGATCTGCAGTTCAAGAACAGGCTTTTCCAGTGCAAACTGACATCTTTAAAAGATCCGGAGAAAGCTGTAAAAATGATTAAAGATATGATGACAGATGATCTTGAAGGCGAAAGCCTTGCTGCTGTCAACGTAGGTCTATTCAATCTGACTCATGAAGAACAATACCGAGACAAAGCAATCAAAGTAATCAGCTCCCTTTACGAAACAGCTCCGAAAATACTCTACAAAGAAACTCTGGAGTATTTGAGAACAAAATAAGCTACACAGCTGATTTCATTAAACAAACATGGTACGAATCTATACAGCCGTACTTTTTTCAGATATTTTTTGCAAAGAATTCCTTTATTTTTTCAGAAACAAAAGCGACTTCTTCAGCACTTAAATGTTCGCCTATCGGAAGTGAAAGAAGTGAGTGAGATTCTCTGACCGCGCGGTAATCACGGCAATAGTTCATATGATTTGCAAACGCCGGCTGTTCAGGAAGCGAAAGCGGATAGTGGATTCCAGTTTCAATGCCGCAATTTTTTAAATATTCCCGCAGGTTATCCCGTTTTCCAGTTTTAATTACAAAAAGGTGCCACGCATCAAGGGTTTCAGGATAAAATTTCGGAAGAACGATTTCTTCAATGCCTGAAAGCTGCTCTATATAACTTTTTGCGACACAGTTTCTTGCTGCAACCCACTCGTCCAGATGTTTCAGTTTGACATTGAGAATAGCCGCCTGAATGGTATCCATTCTTGAATTTATTCCGGCAAATTCGTGGAAATATTTCAACGATCTTCCGTGGTTACAGAACATTTTCGCTTTTTTGGCCTTTTCTTCATCATTAAGAAGAATCGCTCCGGCGTCCCCAGCCGCCCCCAGAACTTTTCCGGGATAAAAACTGAAACCTGCTCCGTCGGCGAGACTTCCTGCTTTTTTTCTGCGATAGATTGCGCCGTGAGCCTGAGCAGCATCCTCGAAAAGTTTCAGATCGTGCTTTTCGGCGATTTTTTTAAGCGGATCCATATCAGCCGGATGTCCGTAAAGATGGACTGCAATAATTGCTGAAGTATTCGGATTTATTAAAGATTCCACACTTTCAGGCGAAATCGTGAAATCTTCTTTTATGTCTGCGAAAACAGGCTTAAGACCGTTGGAAACAACTGCTTCGGCTGTCGCGATGAAAGTATTTGCCGGAAGGATCACTTCGCTTCCTTTAGGTAAATCATAAACTTTCAAAAGAGCCGTCAGCGCGTCAGTTCCGTTTCCGCAGGAAATACAATGAGTTACGCCGCAATAATTTGTAAAACTCTCTTCGAATTTTTCAACTTCCGCGCCTTTAATAAAAGAAGCATTGGCAAAAACCGCCTGAACCGCGCTGTCGATTTCATTTTTAAGCAGAGAATACTGTTTCTTCAGGTCTAAAAATTTAACTTCCATTGTTTTTTCACGCATTTACAAGGTGGGTTGTCGCAAATTCAGGCTCGCTCGTTACATTGAGACCGAGCTTTCTGAGCCCCATTTCGTCGCCCGGAGTCGGAATGTGGGTAAGATGGACTTCGCAACCGCGCAGATCTTTGAGTTTTTCCATCGCGAACGCCGCAGAGGGATTGTAAGCCGCGCTTATAGCAAGAGCGATCAACGTTTCCTCGACATCTAGACTAACATTTCCGCGCATAAAAATATTCTGTTTGAGGTGAGCAACCATTTCTGTGATGTGATTCGGAATAAGCGGAATTTCCTTGGGAATTCCAGCAAGTTTTTTAACCGCGTTTATAACCATTGCCGAAGCCGCGTGCATGAAAGGAGAGTTACTTCCCGTCACAAATTCGCCGTTTTTGAGCTCGATCGCCGCGCCGGAATAGGTCCCGTCACTCCCTTTGCCTTTGACTTTCGCATCGAAAGCCGCCTTTTTCGCATACTCGGAAACCTCTCTGTCTGACGGCTTTGCACCGATATTTTTCATAATCATTTCAGCACGCTGCGCTGTTTCTTCACTGGCGATGCCCATCGCGTATTCGCAGGCATAGCGGTAGTATCTGCGGATGATCTCCTGCTTTGAAGCCTCCTGAACAGCCTCGTCGTCGATGATTCCGAATCCGGCGCGGTTGACACCCATGTCGGTCGGAGATTTATAGACCGAAGGCTGACCTGTGATCTTCTCGATTATCCTTTTGATAAGCGGGAAAGCTTCAAGGTCGCGGTTGTAGTTGACAGCGACTTCGCCGTAAGCCTCGTAATGGAAGTTGTCCATCATGTTGACATCCTTGAGGTCGCAGGTCGCCGATTCGTAAGCAACATTGACTAAATGTTTGAGCGGAAGATTCCAGATCGGGAAAGTCTCGAACTTCGCATAACCCGCGTTCACACCGCGCTGGTTTTCGTGATAAAGCTGGCTCAGGCATGTCGCGAATTTGCCGCTTCCCGGGCCGGGGCCAGTGACTACGACTATCGGTTTTTCGGTTTCGATGAAAGCGTTTTTGCCGTAACCTTCAGGACTTACGATCGTATCGACATCGGTCGGATAACCTTTTGTGAAGCTGTGGGTATAGACTTTTACGCCGCGCCTTTCGAGTTTGTTTTTGAAGGCTTCCGCAGCAGGCTGGCCGTTGAAACGGGTTATGACAACAGCTCTGACCGTAACACCGCGGTCGGTGAAATCGTCGATCGTCCGCATCGTGTCGGCATCGTAGGAAACGCCGAAATCTGCGCGGATCTTTCTTTTCTCGATATCGCCAGCGTAAATGCACATGATGACCTCGGCATTGTCCTTGATCATCTGCAAGAGGCGCATTTTTACATTCGGGTCGAAGCCCGGCAGAACACGCGCCGCGTGGTAGTCGTACATGATTTTGCCGCCGAACTCGAGATAGAGCTTGTTATTGAACATTTTTACACGTTCAAGGATCGCTTTGGATTGTTCTTCCAGATACTTTTCGTTGTCGAAACCGATTTTAAAGACCATTTTTCCCCCATTTTTGATCGAAACATTGCAACTCAAAAAACACTCAAAAACGGGATTTAGTATATAGAAAAAAATTTTTTCAAGGCAAGGAAAAATTCACTTTTCGGAAGGATTTTTCAGTTCAGTTCTTTGACCAGATTTTTGATCCATTTTTTCGAGATGTAGCGTTTGAAACCCCAGCCGAATTTTATGGCTTCCTCGATTTTTCCGAGGAGGAGGACCCAGTAAAGCGGAAGCTGGAACACGACCGCTCCGATAAAAGAAACGGGAACTGAGACGAGCCAGAGCGCACCGACATCGATGAGGAATGCCGCCTTTGTGTCACCGCCGCTGCGTAAGATGCCGACAATATTGAGGTTATTGAATGCGACTACCGGAAGGAAAAGTATCCAGACGAGGGTGCTTTTGTAAGCCAGATCGCGGACACTTTCCGAAATGTTGTAGACTGAAAGTATCGGGTCGGTAAAAAGAAAGACGAGGAACGAGAGAAAAACACCGGTCGAGATCGCGAGTTTCACAAGTCTTTTTGAAGTTTTCCACACTTTTTCGCTTTCGATCCCGGCTCCGATATCGTGACCTAAAACGACAGCTCCCGAATTGCCGATACCGATGAAAGCGGCGAAGAAAAGTTTCGTAACGCTGTCGGAAATATTGATTGCGGCAATTGATTCAGTCCCCAGTTTCGCATAGATCCAGTTGAGTGCAAGAATGCCCAAAGCCCATGTGATTTCATTGAAGAAAACAGGAGTTGCAGTGACTAAAAGCTGCTTTAACAAATCTTTTTTCGCGCTCACAAGCTCATCAAATTTAGCCGCAGCCGCAAGTTTTCTGATGTAGGCGTAAGCCAGCGTGAACGCTGTTTCGGCAATTCTCGCGATAAATGTCGCAAGTGCCGCTCCCTGAATCCCCATCGCCGGGAAACCGAGATGTCCGAAAATTAAAACCCAGTTGAAAAATATGTTGATGATAAGCGCCATGGCACACGAATAGACGGGAAGCCGCGGACTGTCGGTACTTCGCAAAACCACCTGATAAATGAATGAAACTGCCGTAAAAATGTAGCTCCACGAGACGATTTTCAGATATTCGCAGGCGAGCGTGACGACTTTTTCGTCTTTAGAAAAGAGCCCGACAATAAATCCGGGGAAAAAACGCGCCCCGGTAAAAGCGGCAAGCGAAACAAAAATACCGAGAGTCAGAATCACACCCATGACGCGCCGCAGATTGAGGAGATCACCCTTGCCGTAGAACTGCGAAATGAAGATCTGACCGCCGCTACCCATTCCGAAAAGGAAAAGAATGAGGAGAAACATAAGCTGATTGCTTATTCCGAGCGCCGCGATCGCCTCTTCTCCCAGCTGCCCCACCATAAAAACATCCGCCATATTTATCGCGGAAATCATTAAATTGTGGATCGCAATCGGAATAGCGATTCCGAACACGCGTCTGTAAAAACCTGATTCCATTAGCTATTTTTTGCTAAAAATCCAATTATCCAACAAAAAAAACGGTGTATTATATTTATATTTTCAGGGAAATCGAGAAAGAAGTTTCAGGCTATTTTGCTGCTTGAACAAAAAATGCCGGAATTTCGCGGTTAAAAATCGCTCTGATATTAAGAGCCTCTTCTGGAGTCAGTTTTTTAACAAAAATCGTAAGATTAGCCTCAAGTTTTCCGTCTGAAAACAAAATTTCAAGCTCGTAGTTTTCAGTTTTTGACCTTAACGCCTCTTTTTTCTGCAAATCAGGATAAAACAAGGAGATTTTGTATGTTCCGTGGTCGCTTTCTTTATCGCTGAGGTACTCAGTTTTCGGGATTCTTATGCCTTTTAGTCCTTTTCCTTTAAGAGAACAGGTGCTTGGAGCAAACAGCGGTTCTGATGTTTCGTCAGCTTTGACTCCGAGGAGCTCGAAAAGTTCCTTTTTTTCGTAAGGGAGCTGGTTTTCCGTTATTATTTTAGCATCAAAAGTGTCGTTTCTCCCGATTTTCAGATAGAAAAACTCCCTCAACGGAAAAACTTTTTCCCAGTTTCCTTTTGAATAGACAAATTCGGGGTGAACAACCTTGCCGAGGTGATTTGTGAAGATTCCGTCTTCGCTTTTTGAAAGAATCTGCCCTGTCGTATCGCTCATTTCTTCAAATTTTGCAGTCGAATCAAAAAAAAGCAGTGTTTCAGCAGTTTCAATATAGCGCCAGTTTTCGGGAAGAGATATCGCCGCACTTTTCTTTTTGACAGTAAACACTTTTTTTGAGGGGAAAAAACGGACCGAACGCGAACAAAGTTTTTTGTTTCTGAAAAAGAATTCAACGCCGTCAAGCGGATTGCTGCAGTCAAGCTCTTCTACAACAACGACATTTCTTTCTTCAATGATATTAATACCTTCTTCAGAAATGCAGGAGCCATATCTTTGAAGATAGCGCCGACGGACAGCAATATCGTCACTGTGAAGTGCAATTGATTTATATAGTTCTTCTTCTATGTCGAATCTTGACTGGCAAACAGGATTTTCTGCTGAAACTGCGAGAAATAACGCGAATAAAAACGAAAACACTACCAGATGTTTTTCGGTTTGATTCTTGCTGCGTTGCCTTTACGAAGTCTCTGATAATAAAGTTTGCTTCTGCGAACGAGACCTCTGTTTACGAGCTCTATCTTTTCAATCATCGGAGAATGAAGCGGGAATATCTTCTCAACGCCGTAACCGCCGGAGAACTTTCTTACAGTTATTGTGGTTCTGTTGTTGTCTCTTCCGTTTTTAATAGCGATAACATCGCCCTTGAAGATCTGGATACGAACCTTTTCGCCTTCGATAATACGGGTGTGAACTTCGATTTTATCTCCCGGTTTTACATAGTAGTGGTCAATTCTTCTCTGCTGATTTTCAAGTTTTTGAATAATGTTGGTTGTCATTTTTATCTCCTCCAAAAATAACGCGGCGGTATATTAGTCACTTAAAGACAATCTGTCAATAAAAATCGACACCGCGCTTCTTACACTCAAGTGATTGTAGCCAGTTCCAATATCTATCGGTTCAAGAATAAAGTCCAATGAATTCAAAAAGTTATCTTCCATTCCGCCAGCTGTTCCGAAGAGTATCAGAACAGGTTTGTTTTTTTGTTCTTTAAGCTGTTTCAGCGTGATGTATTTTTCTTTTTTTCTTGCGGTCGTTCCAACCGTTACCGGTTTTTCGCCCCATTTTTCTTCGATTTCTTTTTTTGCTTCGTCAAGACTTGAGACAACTTTCATGACCTGAAGAGCTTTGAATCTGTCAGGATTGTAGGTTTTTCCTTCACCTTGAGTCCAATGCGATGCAAGCTGAGCAGCAATCGAGCGCATTTTTTCGTCGGGATGGATCACAAAATAACCTCCGAGGCCGTAAGTGGCGCAGACTCTCGCGATGTCATGCAGATCAAGGTTTGTTATTGAAGACGTGATGGTCGCACCGTTTCTGAGAACGGGGCTGTGGATTAATCCGATATAAAAATTTTTCATTTCATTTCTTCCCAGAATTCAGTTGGAATTTGTGAAAGGAGTTCAGGCCTGTTTTCGGCAGTTTTCGCAAGTGCATTGCGAAGTCTCCATGCTTCAATTTTCGCGTGATTTCCTCCGGTGAGCACTTTCGGAATAGCTAAGCCCCTGAAAACACGTGGCATTGTGTACTGGTCGTGTTCAAGAAGCGGTAGCGAAAAAGATTCATTTTTGAACGATTCCTCGTTGCCGAGAACACCCGGAATAAGCCTTGTCACAGCGTCAATAACCGAAAGAGCCGCGGTTTCTCCGCCGGTAAGAACGTAGTCGCCTACAGAAAGTTCAGTTGCGCCCGTAATTTCGATGAAACGCTGGTCGATTCCTTCGTAGTGACCGCAAACTATAATCAGATGCTCCGCAGTTTCAGCAAATTCAACCGCTTTTTTCTGGTTGAAAAGCTTTCCGCGTGGTGACATAACGATTGTTTGTGTTTTTTCGGTTTTGGGAAGAGCTTCCCAGGCCGCTGTTATCACTTCTGGTTTCATTATGAGCCCCGCCCCGCCGCCGTACGGCGAATCATCGACCTGGCGCCTGTTTCCAAGCCCAAAATCGCGGATCTGGTGCAGACCGAGTTCAAGAGTTCCGTTATCAAGAGCCCTTTTCATCATGCTGACCGAAAAAGGCGACTCGAAAAATTCAGGGAAAAGTGTCAGAACATCAATTTTCAGGTGCTTCATTTTCAGTTCCTTCCGGCTGTTTTCCTTCTTTAAGCTTTTCCTCGGCTTTTCTCTTAAGTTCCTCTTCAATCTCTTCAGGAGTCATGAAAGGTTCCTTGTTTCTGCCGATAAGGATTTCGCCTCTTCCTGTCATGCGGTTAAATTCGTCAAATTTGACAGTTTTTCCAGAAAGAAGCGAGGTAAATGAAGTATTTTTCAGCGTTTCAACGAAATTGCCCATATCACTTTTCTGCGATGCTCCGAGAAGAGAAAGCAGAGTGTCCGCAACTTCAGCCGCAACAGTTTCCGCGAAATATAAATCGCGGTTGTTGGCATCTTTAAAAGCCTTTGATATCTTTAGATATTTTTCATTTTTCTCAGACGTATCTGATCGCGGCGCAAAAATCACCATTCCGTCGATGAGTTTTCCGAGCTCCTCGATATTTTTCTTGCTGCTCATTATTTCAGAAGGGCCAAGTACAAGAATCTGCTGAATCTCCCAATCGTATCCGTCCTTCCTGAGTTCCTGCTTTTTGACCGTAACAGCCCTGTTCAGATATTTCTGGTAGTATGCAAATTCAACGTTGAGGTATGGAAACGCCGGAAGAAGACTCGCAGTCTGCTTCGGATCGGTGAGAACGACAAGAACTTCGAAATTGCATTTTCCAGGAATTCTCTTTATGAAACCGTCGACTGCACGGTTCATCATTGTATTTGTGGTGAATTTTTCCTTGTTGCGCCACTTGAAAGCGCGGACCGCCTCGTCGTAGTTATCCTGTTTGCCGACAACTTTTTCGACATCGTCCTTGTAAGCCCTGTCTGCCGGAGCAATATCAATGATATCAGTAACCTGACCACCGGCATCTTCTATTTTTTTCCAATATACGTCGCGCAGGTCTCTGCCGTTTTCATCATCGATGTAAGCTATCGCGAATTTTGTTTTCTGTCTTTCAGAAACAGCATATTTGACAAGATTTTCAGCCTCAAGGTCTTTTGTCTGACGAACATTGAAAAAAAGCGAATTAGGATCTGTACCGAAAGGAATATATGAAATTACAGGAATCGAATACTCCGAAGATTTTGTTATGAAACTTTCCGCAAATTCAGGCGCAAAAAAAGGGCCGACAACAGCGAAGCACTTGATTTCTTTTGCCTTTTTCATCATATCATCAATCGCCTTTTCACTGTCGTATTCGATAAATTCAGGTTTTATGCCGCCTTTGTCGAACTTCGTCAGATGCCAGTTCAGGTATGTTTTTATGACTTCGTTGTATTTACTCCACTTGTCGTTCGAAGAAAGCGCGACACAGACTTTTGTCCAGTCAGGAACATAGCTTTTGTCAAATTCCAGAACTGCAACAGGTTGAATTTCTTCATGAACTCCCGTATTTTCGGGTAGAACTTCAGTCTCGTCCGCTACTTTTTTATCGGCTTCGTCAATGATGTCTTCTATGCTTTTAGAAGGTGTTTCCTCTGCTGCCGGTTCGGAGTTTCCGTTCAGCGCATTATTGAAATTTCGCCTGTTTTCTTCGCTTTCATTCAGCCATGCGTCAAATTCCGGCTGAAGGTTGGCTTTCTTTTCATCGTCAAGTTCTTTGTACCACTTTGCCGCGGAATCGAACCTTTTTGAGTAGAGATATGCTAAGAAAACCGTTTTGGAAGCGGCAAGTTTCAACTCTTTGTCAAGCTTGAGATAAACCGAGAATATCCATTTCAGCGCTTCGTTGTAATTTTTTTCCGCAAGTGCCGCATCTCCCGCCATGACATGCGTTTTGTGCGTGAAAGGAGCAACATCTTTAAGTTCCTCGAACACTTTCAGGGATTCGCCGTATTTCTGTTGCCTGTAAAGAGCCGTTGCCAGCATGAATTTTATATGATTCGTCTGCCACTTTGCCCATTCGAAAGCAGCAAGTTCTTTGGAATAAGCCTCGATTTCAGCAAAATTTTTCTCTGATTCAAGCGATTTATACTTTGTTTCGACTTCCTCCCACTCAGGATTCGCCGGTGTTTCGTTTGCTTCGATGGTCGAACAGCTTACCTGAAACGAAACTGCGATAACTATCAGAACAAGTGTCAAAAATCTCATTTTCATAGGTCACCTCACCTTAAAAACGCAGTATTTTAAGAAAAAACGGCAAATAATCAAGTGATTTTTCCATACTGACGGAACTGCCAAAAGTTGTTTTTAATGCAGAAATCTTTAAAATAGTATGGTATTTTGTTGGCAACTATTGAAAAATAGTACTTTTAAGCAGTTAGAGAGGTGAATTATGAAAAAAGCGGACGTTTTCCTGTTTATTTTGACTCTAGTGTTCGCATTTGCAGGATGCGCGGCATCGGACGAAGATGAAGAAGAGATTTCGCTCCCCGACAGCGAGAACGGTGAGGTTTCTGACAACGGAAATCAAGAAACAAACGATTCGGAAAACAATCCAGGCAATGACGGCGAAAGTTCTTTGCCTGATGCCGATACTGAAGGAGGAAATCAGGAACAACCTGATACTGATACCACCCCTGGCACGACATACTGCAATCCAGGAATGAAAGTTTGCGATGCAAGCGATCCGAACAGTGTTTTTCAGTGCAAAGAAGACGGTTCGGGTGTCGAAACTCCGGCTGTCGAAAAATGTGCCGAAGGTTACTCCTGCCTGAACGGGAGCTGCCAGCCAGGCGCCTGCCTCTCAGGAACCGGCTACGAGGGATGCGAATTCTACACGGCGAAGCTCAACAATTCGGCAACCGGCAAGGATACCTTCTCGGTCGCATTTGCGAACGCAAACCCTGAAAAAACCGCGACGATCAAGTTTTTCAAGGTCACCGGCGAGGGGACTGAAGAGCCGATTCCGAACTTTGATTACTGCGAGCAGGTCGAAAAATCCGGCCTCTTTGGCGGCACTTACAACGATATGGACTGCAAAGGCCACGACTCCTCATTCACAATCACTGTTCCGCCTCAGAGCACCGTCATGGTAATCCCGACAAAGGAACAGCGTATGCTTGACGGAACTGCAGCGAGCTACCTGAGCTTTCACATCGTTTCGGACCTTCCGATAATCGCGTACCAGTTTAACCCATACTACAACAACTCCTACTCGAACGATGCAAGCCTCCTCTTCCCAACAACAAGGCTGGGAACAGAATATTATGTCGCGACCTACGAAAGCCAGAAGGGTTACGACGGCAACGGCATCGCCTATTTCACAGTTATCGGCGCATTCAACACGAACGTCGAGCTTGAGATTACGCCGACAGCTGCCATTCCGGCTGGAAACGGCATTCCCGGCACTGCCGCCGGAGTCCCGATGGTTGTCGAGCTCAAGGCAGGAGAGGTTCTCAACATAGAAAATGCGTCAAAATTCGATGACTTCACCGGAACTAAAGTCACCTGCAAAAATCCGAACCAGAACTGCGCACCGTTCGTTGTTTTCGGCGGTCATGCTTGCGCCTACGTTCCGCGCAGCAAGGGCTACTGCGACCACCTCGAGCACCAGCTTCTTCCTGTCAGCCGCTGGGGCCGGAACTACGTCGTGGTCAAGACGAAGCCGAGAACCTACGCCCGCGATGTCGTCCGCGTTATCGCAGGCTTTGACGAAACAGAAGTCACTGTCAGCATAATTGATGACAACCACGAAAACGGCCAGACGCAGACAGTTTCACTTAACGCCGGTCAGAAACATGAGTTTGATATAATTCAGCATGATACCGACAGCGACTGGTTCCAACCGGGCACGGCAAATATCACCGCGACCAAGCCGGTTCAGGTTGTCCAGTTTATGTCCGGCGCAGAGGACATCAGCTCTAGCTGTGCTGACGACAGCCCGGGCTCATCGCACTCAGGCTGCAACGGCGACCCGGCAATGACCATAATCCCGCCGGTCGAGCAGTACAGACAGGAATACTTCTTCTTCAGCACATCGCTTGACGACTACTCGAGCAGCAGCGAATACACTGAAAACTATGTCAGCGTAGTAACGGATGAGGGCTCGGAAATCACACTTGACGAAACTTCGCCCTCGCCAAGAATGAGCGGTAAAATCATAAACACCGAAAAACTTTTCTATATTTTTGAACTCGACGACTACTTCATGAGTCACCACCTGGCCTGCACGAAGCCCTGCGGCATTCAGGTTTACGGCTGGAGCATGGACATCAGTTACATGTATCCTGGCGGGCTTGACCTTAAAGAGCTGAAATAAGCCGAATTTATTGAATTTTTCTCTTTCTTTTTAATCTCTCATCGTTATAATATTACCGCTTTTGTTTAATTTTCGTGAGGTTTTCATGAAAACTCTTCTTTCCATCATGCTGATTTTCCTTTTTATTTCGTGCAGCGGCGGTTCAAAAACGCCTGTTGACGATGATGTGGCGGCGGTTGTGCCGGACGAAGATGAGGATATTCTTGATGAAGATTTTGTTGAGGACGAAGATGACGAGCCTTCCGCAAAGCCTGATAAGGATTCCGATGATCCTGAAAATGACGAGAATATTGGACCGGAGCCAAATCCCTGTGAAGACGAACCTTGCAAAGGTGTTGAAAATTCTACGGAAAAGTGTGTTTCATACGGAAAAAACGGTTATGCCTGCGAGTGCAAAAGCAGCTATGTCTGGTTCAGCAGCGAGCAGAAATGCCTCCCCGTGACAAGCTTTTACGGCACTGTCTGCACCGGACAGACGAAGTGCTACGACATGAAGCAGGAGATAGAATGTCCGAAAGAGGGCGAAACTTTTTACGGTCAGGACGCTCAATATGCTAAAGCGGGGAAATGTATTCCGAGAAGTTACACCATCAAACAGTACGACGACGGCGAAACGGTCGTTGACAACAACACCGGGCTTGAGTGGCAGAGAAAAAGCTCGCTTGATCTGCATGAATATTACTGGGACATATATGCTGAAAAACATTGCGGCTCAATATCTCCGCTCGGAGGTTACGATGACTGGAAAAATCCGACTGATTCCGATCTCTTGTCGCTGGTCGACATCGGGTACTCAAATCCGGCGATAGACAAGACCTATTTCCCCGATACTCAGCCTGAATATTTTTTCACCTATATCAGTCGTCAGCCGGCAGGTCATTCATCTGTGACTTACTATCACTTTATCGATTTTAAGAACGGTATTGCAGGAAATTCCCAAAGTACACCGAGAGAAAATACATGGTTCAGGTGCGTCAGGAAAGCTGAAAACCGAAAGAGTCACTGTTACAACCTCCGTGTTTTTTCAGGAAAGGACTACAAAATCCGAAACGATGTCCAGCATGGGCTCATTATTCAGGAAGAACCAGTTTCAGGCAAAAACTGGGGGGACGCGCTCTACTACTGCGAGCATCTGACTTACGCAGGGATCTCCGACTGGAGGCTGCCGAACAAAAATGAAGTTGCAACACTTTACAGCACCAGCGGTTTATGGTCTTCCTCCACTGTCGAAGGAAGTCCCTCTTCCGCCTGGACAAAAGGGCAATCTGTCTATTCTGTGATTGGAAGTAAAAAGAATACGATGAATGTCGCGTGCGTCGCTTCCAATCCATGCGACAAAGGTCATCTCTGGACCGGCGAAAAATGCGCTTCGTATGCGGAACTTTTGTTGAAAGAAGACGGCTGTACCTGCATTGACGGATATGGAATTGACGATTCTTTCTTGTGTGTGGAACAGTGTACTGAGGATATGTGCGTTGATGCCGAACTTTCTACGGGAAAGTGTGAGACCGATAATGTTATGAATGAGTCCTACTGCCAGTGTGAAGAAGGTTATTTCCACATCAGCAGCGGATGCATGACCCCGTGCGAAAAATGTGAAGGTTTGGAAGGCGGTGACGGGACCTGTTTGGCAACCAGTTTTTACGAATATACCTGCGGCTGTAAGCATGGTTATTTTAACTCTGACAACAAGTGTCTGCCAATATCTGATTGCGACAGTAGTCCTTTTCCCTGCGTAAAACCTGCAGGGAAACTCATGTGGTTCGCGGCACCGCGCCGTATGAAATGGGAAAATGCAAAACAATACTGCGAAAATCTGATTTATCAGGATTATACCGGATGGAGACTTCCAACTATTGACAAGCTCAGAATATTCGAAAGATATTGCGACAATATCAAGCCAGGCGGAGCATGTAAAGTAAGTGAAGATGACGGCTGTTTGTCGGAAAGCTGCATGGAAAACTGTAAATGTGAAGAATTTTCCGACGGGGAATCTCTGATTCATCAGGATTTTATATGGTCTTCATCTTTGCGTTCAGATGACCCTGCTGGTGTTTTTGTTCTATTTCGGAGTTCGATTACAGGACTGGGGACTGTTTCGTCAGTTGACATGGGAAATGACAGCGGAAAAATCTGGTGTGTTAGAAACATGAACTAAATCTCATGGAAATCAATAAAACCGGCGCAATTGTGAAAAACAACCCTGAAAAATATGGCGCAATCGTGAAAATTTGCATTTCTGAACCTGCTTTTTCGTGATTTCTTAATTGTTATAGTGCTGATTTTACTGGATTTCTACAGTTTTATTTGTTTTTACTCTCGCAGCGACAATCTTCATCGGGAGAATCACATCGAGATCGACTTCATTATAGCAAACGGCAAAAAAAATCTCACCGATTGAGGTGAATTGCAAACATCTCTTTCTTTTTGCCCGGATATCACTATAATATCGCCGTTTTTGTTTAATTTTCGCGAGGTTCCGTCATGAAAACTCTTCTTTCCATCATGCTGATTTTCCTTTTTATTTCGTGCAGTAACACTGTGAAATCCCTCTCAGACGATGATTCCGCGGCGGTTCTGCCGGACGGGGATGAAAAAAACTATGAAGAAAATGATGTAGATGATGTGGAAGATACGGAACAAACCGAAGAAGATGATTCTTTTGATGAGGATGTGACAGAATCTTCATCGCCTGACGAACAGCCTGAAAACAATACTGTGACAATATTCAATGGTGCAGTCTGCACCGGTCAGACGAAGTGCTACGACATGGAAAAGGAGATTCAGTGTCCGAAAGAGGGTGAACCGTTTTACGGGCAGGATGCGCAGTATGCTAAAGCAGGAAAATGCGAGCCGATAAATTATACAATCAAACAGTATAACAACGGAGAAACAGTCATTGACAACAATTCCGGGCTTGAATGGCAGAAGAAAGTTATTCCGGTCAGGTATGGCAGTTTTGATTCGGCTTCTACATATTGCGAATCGTATTTTGGAATAGGCGGTCATTCTGACTGGCGTCTTCCGAAACCTTCTGAACAAATGACAATAATTGATTCCGGACATTATAATCCGGCTATAAACGAAACTTATTTTCCTGATACTCTGCCGGAATTTTTTTATTCCAATGAATACGGAATGACGGCAGGTTTTCAGCATAGAGAAACATATATGGGTGGTGTCGATTTCAAAAGCGGTCTCTATCAAAGCTATATGGTAAGCGATATCGGCGGCGGTTATATGCCGGCTGCTGCTTCTGTCAGATGTCTCAGAACAGCGAAGAAGCCGGCTGACTGCTTGAGGAAAGTTATTAAAAATGATGATTATGAGATTTTGCTGGATCTTTCAAATAACCTTGTTTTCAAAAATACAGTCGACTCAGGTAAGAACTGGCAGGGTGCGCTTGATTACTGCGAAAATCTGACTTATGCCGGAATATCGGACTGGAGACTCCCGAACAGAAACGAGGTCAACTCTGCCTTGAATGACGGCAGCCATTACTTGTGGACATCAACAACTTCGGTTTCAAATCCTGCCGAAGCATTGGTGTCACGGAATATTTATTCTGAATATCAGAAAAAAGAGGCGCTTTTCGAAGTACAGTGCGTGGCTTCCAGTCCGTGCAAAGCCGGAAAAGAGATTTGGAACGGAAAAGAGTGCAAATCATTTTCGGAACTTAATTTGAAAGAGGGCGGCTGTAACTGTCTTGACGGTTATGCATGGGAAGATTCAAAATGTGTAGAATTGGTTTGTGACAATGATTGCAAGTCTGTCGAACATTCGACAGGCGTTTGTGTAGGATACAGCACTGATTCGACTCACTGCCAATGCGAGGAAGGAAGTTTCTATAATTATGGCGGAGCATGTGTAAACTTGTGTGACGATGACCCGTGCAAAAGTGTCGCAGGCTCTGACGGAAGCTGTGAAACATTGAATTATTCAAAATATACATGCGGATGTGCTGACGGGTATTTTTCCAACGGAGGATCCTCGTGTGGTAGACCTGAAAATTGTACATACACAGGGTGGGTTCCGATTTCTGTCTGTCAGGACTCTTCTTCAAACCTGATGTGGTCTTCATCGAATTCTTCCAATATGTCCTGGAAAGCGGCAAAGCAATACTGTTCGGAACTCCGTAATGCCGGTTATACAGATTGGAGACTTCCAACTGTTGATGAACTGAGAACATGGTGGTTCTGGTTGAAAATATGTGAAAATATTAAACCTGACGGCAAGTGCAAAGTAAGTGAAAAAAGCGGATGTCTTTCCGAAAGCTGTATGGCAGACTGTACCTGTCCCGATGCTGCAGAAGATTACGAAACTTTTATGTGGTCATCTTCTTTTGTCTCGGATAAGGTAGGCTATGCTTTTGTTCTGTTCAATTTCTCAATGATTGAGGCGAGAAATATAAACGGAGATACTTCCGGAGAAGTCCGCTGCGTAAGAAACATTGACTAAATCTTAAGAAGATATTTTTCTGTCAGGAAATGCTTGAGCATTATAAAAACTCATCGATATATTCGTTTATCTTCGCAGTGCAGTAGAGCGGCAGGTTAAGGAGTCTGAATTTTTTGCCTCCGATGCCGTTTACAATCGGAGTTTTTAGTTCGTCAATAGAAAATTTTCCGCTGTAAAGCCTTATTGCGCAGGTGCAGTCGGAATTATCGATGTAAGAATGAAGAGAACGCAATCTTCCGGTGCTTCCTGATTTCACCTCGATCGGATAGATCCTGCCTTTGTAAATACACAAAGTCAAGGCATTTTTTATGGTATTTCGACACAAAGTCAAGGCATTTTTTGAGATATTTTGGCACAAAGTCAAGGTAATTTCGATGTGCGATTTATAATACTGATCCACATTTGTTTGCAGAAAACCAGCCGGCAGGAACTCTTTTCCGTTTTAGATCTCAGGAAAACTCAGTGTTTTCGGGATGAAAAACGTGTTGTAAAGGTGGATCGCGTAGGAATCGGTTAGGCTTGCGATGAAATCCGCTATAGTTGTTTCCTTGTCTTCGGAAACGGGGATGAAGTTCGAATTCAGAATGATGTCGTAGTTTTCCTGAAAGTGCTTGAAAAGGACGGAAATGATCTGCTCGGCTTTGGCGAATTCCTTTCTGATCGCGGGAAGTTCATAGACGTTTGAGAACATAAATTCCCTTAAATCGCCGATGATCTGCACCATTTTGTCGGAAAAGCGGATGATTTTTTCGTGTGCCGAAATCGCTTCGTAGCTGTTGTAGATGAGGTCCGTCGTCATCGCGTTGATGCGCTGGGAGCCTCTTTCGCCTAAAATATCCTTGTGCGGAACATCTTTAATGTCGAGAAATCCGCCGCGGACGGCATCGTCGATATCGTGGTTCAAATAGGCGATGATATCGGAAAAACGGATGATCTGCCCTTCAAGAGTTTCGGGAATGCCTGTTTTTTTGATGAGCGGCCCTTTGCCCTTGGAATGAAGCACAATCCCGTTGCGGACTTCGTAAGTCAGATTTAGCCCTTGACCGTTTTTTGCGAGAAAATCGACTACGCGCAGGCTCTGCTGCTCGTGCCGAAAGCCGTTTTTGAGAAGTCTTCCCAAAGCTCTTTCGCCGGAATGACCGAAAGGAGTGTGTCCCAAATCGTGGCCGAGACCTATCGCCTCTGTCAGCGATTCGTTGAGAAGAAGTGCTTTCGCCACGGTCCTGCCTATCTGCGAAACTTCAAGCGTGTGGGTGAGACGGTTGCTGTAGTTGCTCCCTTTCGGCGAAAGGAAAACCTGCGTTTTGTCGCCCAGTCTGCGGAAAGCTTTGGTGTGAACGATCCTGTCACGGTCGTGCTGAAACGCAGGCCTGATGCTGCACGGTTCCTCTTCGCGCATTCTTCCTTTCGACTGAGAACTGAGCGCCGCAGCCCATGAAAGCTCCCGTTTTTCTATCTCTTCAAGGTGTTCGCGGATGTTTTCAATCATCTCTGCCTCTATTTACACGTCATAATGTCAAGAATTACTTCGTCGGTTTTTTCCATTCCTTCCGAAGCAACTGTTGCAAGATTTTTGATCGTCTTTTCAATGTCGCGCTCGATTATTCCGTCGGTTTCTGATATTTCGATATTTTCGATCGCAAGAAGGGCGCTCTGAAGCGCGGCGTTGATCGTTGTCGAAACTTTGAGTGCGCATCCCGCCTTCGCGCCGTCGCAGATCATGCCGGAGATGTTTCCTATCATGTTTTTGATTGCGTAGTTTATCTGCGTTAAATTTCCGCCCAGAAGGTATGTGATCCCGCATGCGGCTCCGGTCGAAGCTGTGACTGTGCCGCAGAGAGCAGAAAGTTTCGACATGAATTCTTTCAAGTGGATCGCTATCAGGTTGCCCAAATAAAGTGCGCGGATGAGTTTTTCCTCGCTTGAACCGAGCCTTTCTGCAGTCGCGACTATCGGCATCATAACTGTGATCCCCTGATTTCCGCTTCCTGAATTGCTCATGACTGAAAGGGTGCAGCCTGCCATTCTCGCATCGCTTGCCGCAGCAGTGAGAGCCATTGCGTAGTTTGCGAGATCGTCGCACAAAATACCTTTTTTGACGTTGAGGCGCAGAGTCTTTCCGACACGTAGGCCGTAGTCGCCGCTCAGGCCTTCGAGAGCGATCTTTTTGTTCATTTCGGCACCTTCAAGAACGTAACGGATCTTTTCAAGCGGAACTTTGTTGATGAAATTCCAGATCCCTTCGACTGTCATGTGGTATTCCTGCGTTTTCTGGTTTTCGTTCCAGTCGAACGAGAAGGCATTGCACGATTTCTGCGAGATTATTTTGCCGTTGAGTTCGGTAAGAACGATGTTCGTGTGGCTTCCGCAGATAACTGTTCTCGCGCACTCTTTGCCGCTGAAACATATTGCTTCGATGTAGAGTTTATCTACTTTTTCCTTCATCGAAACGGCGATCTCACCTTTTTTAACCATCTCTTTGGCTTGAGCGATGTGCTCTTTTGTAACTCCGCTCAGTACTTCAAGCTCTTTCGACGGATCTCCTCCTTTGATCCCGAGCGCAGCCGCGATAGGAAGCCCGACCATGCCTGTTCCCGGAATTCCGACACCTAAACCGTTTTTCATGATGTTGCCGCTGAGGGCGATCTCGGCTCTTTCTACCGGTCTGCCCAAAAGTTTTGCGGAAGTCGCCGCGGCAAGTGCCACAGCGATCGGTTCTGTGCAGCCGAGTGCCGGCACAACTTCACTGTTGAAAGCGTCGATGTAAAGCTGGAAATCCATCTCTTCCTCATTGTTTTCGTTTATGTTACTGACTACTTTGAAATCGGTGAAAACACGGTATTCGTAAGCCTTGAGATGAATGTAAAAACCGTGTTCGAAAATATCTTCGGTGCTTAAAGTGTACTCGCGCCCCGAAATAAGCTCTTTGAAGCGGACGAAAGTCCCTTTTTCCCTTCTGAGACCGAGGGCAAAATCGAGGTTGATCCGCCTGAGTTCGCCGCTTCCTTTGTCGAGCCAGGCGCAGCTTTGCTTGATCCATCCTGAAGTTTCCGCAAATCTGTTGTGGTAGAAAACAAGAACTTTGCTTTCTCCCCAGCCGTTCGAATACGCGAAAACGTTCTCGTCGACCGTGCCGTCCGACTTGTAGAAATCGTAAAAGTGGAAGTCATCGACATGTGCGAAAAGATGGCGCAGATGCAAAAGCGGGAAGATCTCACGCTCGTGTCGCTCCACAAGCGCCTGATTGACACTCTCGTTTTTATAGGCGCGGCGGTATTCCATGCCGTATTTTTCGGAAAATCCCTCGATCTGGCCGTGTCCGAACATCGGAAGTCCCGGCATCGTTATCATAAGAAGCGTGACTCCGAAGTATTTGTCGTTGTCTCCGAACTGCGCGACTGCCGTCTCCTCATCGGGATTGTTGAGGAAGTTGACGTATCTTTCGAGAATGTGCGGATCGAATTCGAGAACGCTTTTGACTGACTGCCTGTATTTCGCGTTTTCCTCGTTTTTCATAAAGTTCATAAACGCGCTGTTATAGACGCGGTGCATTCCCAAAGTGCGAACAAAATAGCCTTCCATAAGCCAGAAAGCCTCGGCTAAAAGCAGCGTATCAGGTGCTTCTACAGCGACTCTGTCGACAACTTCGCGCCAGAATTCTTTCGGGAAAAGTTTGTTGAATTCTTCAGTCGTAAGTCCGTGTTCGGCGCGTGATGCGATGTCTCCGCCGCTTCCCGGTTCAGGGAACCAGAGCCTGTGATAGTGCCTTTTTGCAAGCGTCATCGCCGCGTCAAACCTGATTACGGGGAAGTTTTTCGCGATTTTTATGATCGTCTGAATCACCTGCTCTCTGACATCGGCACGCATATAGTTGAGCTGCGCCGTATCGTTCCACGGCATGCATGTCCCGTCGTTTCCGTGATAGATATAATCGGTTTTTCCTGTCCTGAAATCGACCCGTTTGAAAGTTACCGCTGCATCGCTTTTTGAATAGTAGTGGTCTTCGATATAAATTCCGATATTCGGGTCACTTGAAAGGTTTTCTCCGTTGTAAGTATATGCAGGAAAGGGCGGAACGTCCGCGGAAATGAACCATTCAGGATGCTCCGAGATCCACTTCGAATCTATCGCCGTGTGGTTGGGGACCATGTCGCTCGCAAGTCTGATCCCGTGTCTCCACGCCCTTTCGCGGAGATTCTGCATCGCCGCTTCGCCGCCGAGTTCAGAGGCTATTTCGTAGTCGTAAAGCGAATACGCGCTTGCCGCAGCTTCCGGGTTTCCCATTATCTGCTTGATCC
>DBYV01000023.1:0-10810 GCA_002310995.1 bacterium UBP6_UBA1177
ACCGCAGGTTTTATCTCGTTTGCAAGAAACGAAAGGAATTCTGAATCAATAGGTTTTCCGTCTTTGGCAAGCATCGCTTCGCCGCTCACTTTGAGCAAAACTCTCTTATACAGCATTGTCACCTCCGTAAAAAAGTCGAAAAAGATTAGTCAAAGACCGTTTTTTTTCAAGTTATCTTTTTTTGACAAAACAAGGATTAGAATGTAGTATCCGCCGTTTTGTTGGTTTAACAGGAGACAACGATGAAAAAATTACTTTTAATTCCATTGTTTTTAATTTGTTTCGTTTCTTTTTTAGCAGCAGCTTCGTGGGAATGCACAGGTGACGGAGACTGTCCTGAAGGGACAACTTGCGACTCTTCCGCCGGCACATGTTTAATGACAAAAGGAAAAATTGCCGATTATGCAGCAATAACCCTTTCTTTAGGTGAAAACAATCCCAATTCACGCGGTTCAGGCAGAATTTTCGTTCAAAATCCATCAAACGATCTTGTTGTTGGACAGCTTGCCGTACAATCTTATGCCGGTGACGGTGAAGGCAAACTTTACTTTATTAAAGAACTCTCGACTGATCTTGCCGTATATCCAAGTTCAATAAAATTCGATAATTTCAAACTTGTCTATGATGCAAACGGAAACGGTATTGCAGATCCTTCTGAAAGAATCGTTGCAGAAGGTGTCGCAGAAGGTTTCGGCATAAAGTTTGAACTTGACCAGAGATATTCAGCTTTCAAAATGAATACGGTCGAGAACTTACTTATCATCGGCTCCTTTTCCACCGATCAGGAAATCACCGATTCTTCAAAATTCAATGCAACAGTTAAAAATAACTACATTGTCACAAAAACTTACAAAGGCGAATGCGATATCGCTAAAACCGATCCGATAGCATTCCCGTCGTTTGCATTTGAACCGGGAAAAGGTTACTTCCTTTTTACTTCAGGCAAACACTTTCCGGCAGCTCCCACATGGAAAGATATAAACAAAGAGCAGGAAATCATGCATCTCAAATTAAAAGCGCTTGACGGAGCAAACGAACTTTCGACTCTGAAAATAGAAATTTCAGGTTCAGCAGTTTCATTTGGAAACGGCGTCAAAAAAATCTCTCTCTGCACAGATACCAACAATGACGGCAAATGCGATGCAATCATTTCTGAACTTTCCGATTTCGCAACTTCACAGCCTGCTGCTCTCTTTCAGATTCCGACAGGAAAAGTGCAGCTTAATGAAGGAGAGGAAACTTTCCTCGTTGTAAAAGCAGATATGGATTTTTACAAAGATCAGAATGCTTCTTTCTATATCAACGATACTGACGTAACATTAAAAACAAGGCAAAAAATAGCCGGAACACCGGTAAGAACCGACAACTTCAAATATTCCTGCAAAGAGGACGATCCCGACTGCCGCCTCAAACCTGAAGAAAAACAGGAAGAAGAAGGCGAAGATTCCGGCTGCTCGATCCTTTTCGTTGATTAATCCAAACCCTCAGGCTCTATGAGCCAGCTCCCCTGCCTCAGGGGCGCCTTGACGGGGCGCCTAGAATCTGTGAAATATCTGAGTTCTCTCCAGTGTGGCGAGGGAAACATTTGTCGGAGCGCAGGCGGCTTGTCTGCATCAAAGCGTAGAGGCGTCATATTATGGCGTCTTTACCGCAAAACCGCCGCTCCTTAAACACCCTAAATTCCTTAGGCACCCTAAATTCCCTACCGATGCGGCGGAAAAAATAAGACGTTTCAGGAAACGTCTCTACAATTTCGTTGGATTTATGATTTTTCAGGTTCAACCGGTTCGGTTGCAGTATCGAGTATTTTGATTTCGACTTTCAGAATGTTCTTTTCGTTGCTTTCTACTACTTTGAATTCGTAATTTTCATAGTTGAGAACAAATCCGGTCTGAGGAACTTCGCCTACTTCACTAACAATAAAACCGCCGAGACTGTTGTATTCGCCGTCATCAGGAATTTTGATGTCTAGCTCTTCTTCAAGATCGCTTATTGAAATATGCGCATCGACCAGAATGATATTTTCTTCAATCTTTTCGAACTGTTTCTCATCTTTGTCGTTTTCGTCGCGGATTTCGCCTACAAGTTCTTCAAGAACGTCTTCAAGAGTGATTATACCTGAAGTTCCGCCGAATTCGTCGACAACTATGCCGAGATGGTTTCCTTCCGCCCTCATTTTCTTCAAAGTCTCGTTGATTTTCTGGGTTTCAGGAACATAGAAAACACCTTTCCTCGCAACAGAAAGAATATTGTCGTCAAGCACCGATTTATCTTTTGTGATGAGCATCGCAAGGTCTTTGACATAGAGAATTCCCTTGATGTTGTCGACAGAATCCTCATAAACAGGAATTCTGCTGTGCCCCCACTCTTCTATTTTTTCCATAGCTTCGGCTATCGTCGTGCTGACTTCGAGGAAGTTTGAATCGGTTCTCGGTGTCATTATCTCCTTGACCAAAGTATCTTTGAACTCGATTACGCTTGTCAGAAGCTCGCCCTGCTCTTCCTGCTCGAAAACACCTTCGTCGCTTCCTTTCTGGATCATATATTCGATCTCATTCTGCGTCATTTCGGAGTATTCGCTTTCTCCGCCCATGAACCTGACGACCCAGCTTGCGAATTTCGAGAGAACGAACGCGAACGGAAGCAGAATCCAGCTGAAAATCCTGAAAAGAAGAAGAGCCGGGAAAAGCCAGCGCTCAGGCATAAGTTTCGCGAAAGTTTTCGGAGTGACTTCGCCGAAAATGAGAACGAAAAGCGTCATTGCCGCAACCGCAACAGCATCAGCCACAGCCTGTCCGTGACTTGCAAGGGCGAATGATGCGATTTTTCCCGCAAGAACGGCTCCTAAAATGTTCACGATGTTGTTTCCGACGAGCAGCGCCGAAAGAATAAGGCTTGGATTCTCTTTCCATTTTTTAAGAACAGGCGCAACAAAAGGATACTTATCTTTCATTATCTCCGATTTGACTTCCGAAAGTGCTGTCAAGGCTGTTTCCGTGCCGCTGAAATAGGCACTCATGATAATGCAGATAATAACTCCCACTACTTGAAATGTAGGGAACGCGTCCAAATCGACCTCCGTGCAAAGTTTCTAATAGCCCGCTATTAAAAAAATAGCCGGATATTCTTACAATTAAATAACATATTGTCAAATTTGTATCTGATTTCAGCCCTCGCCACACTGGAAAGGGATTGGATATTCAACTGCTTCTCGGCGCCCCGTCAAGGCGCCCCTGAGGCAGGGGAGCTGGCTCATAGAGCCTGAGGGGTTGGGAGCTGCCGCAAGCGCCTGAGGGGTCCGGGTGAGGTCCGATCACACTTTCACGAGCCCTTCCGGCATTGAGGCGTCTTTCATGTAGATGACTTTCGCGTTTTTGAAGTTGACGAGTCCTGCGGCCATTCCTTTGTGTTTGGTCACGTTTTTCCGCGCTGTATACCACACTTCACCGCATCTACCCTTCTTCGCCTTGCTGTAAAGAATAGCGAGCGCGCAGGCAGTCAGAATATCCTGCTGTTTGGGTTCTTCGCCCTTCTTCATCCGCATGATGACGTGGCTTCCGTGATAGTCTTTCGCGTGGAACCATAAGTCGTGCGGAAGAGCGACTTTGAAAGTGAGTTCGTCATTGTCCTTTTCCTCTTTTCCGACCAAGAAAACCCGCCCGTTTTTTGCGTGGAACTCGTGATAAGGGACATGGATGTTCTGCTTTTTCGGCTGTTTCAGAACGCTTTTCGGCTCTGCCGGAAGCTCGTCTGAAAGAGCGAATCTTTCAAGTTCTTCCGACAAAGTTTCGAGCCTTTTTCCCGAATTTTCGATGCCGTTTTTAGCCTTTTTTATGTTCTGGAAAAAGCGTTCCATGTTCTGAAGAAGTGTTTTCGCCGGATCGAGAGTTACCTCTTTTTCTTTGTTTTCGTAATCATCAAGAATTACTGAATTTTTGTGCTCAGACGGATCGAATTTCCACAGATTCGCCTTGAGAAGCGCCGCGAAATCAGTGAATTTCGCAAGATTTTCCTCATGCTTTCTTATATCTTCCTTCACGGTATTTATCGCGGAAAGGATCTTGTTCCTTTTTTCTTCAAGTTTTTTTCTTTTTTCCTCTTCCCGCTCTTTGTCCGATTTTTCAACGAACCACGATTCCCAGAAAAGCGGATCAACAAATGTCAGAGGAAAATCTCTCATCGGTTTTTCAAGTAAATTCAGACCGTTATCTTTCTTGTCACGCCAGATTTCCTTTCCAGTTTTATCCTGAATCACTACTGATTTTCCGGCAAAAAGAGGAATTATTAAATCAAGATTCTCCGTTTCGACTTTTACAACTTTTCCGTATTCCTTCATTACGGAAAATACTGCTATTTTGCCGAAAAAATTGCTTCTGAGCCCTTCTTCAAGCCTCGAAAGCGGCTCTTTCGGGAAAGCGCCGAGGTTTTTTACCGGAATTATGATTTTATCCTTCAAGTGAAAGAAAAAACCTGAAATTTCAGGCGATCCGTAAAGTTTGACCAGCGTTCCGCCGCGAGATTTATAAACAGCCGTGACAAGAGAGTTACTTGCAAATTTATCAAGAAACTCAACAACTTGGATCGTGTCTGAAAGATACATGGCTTTATATGCGGCCGGCAAGAACTTTTTCTGCTGAAGCAAGCTCTTCCTTGTTGTTTATGCCTGCAAGAGAAGTATAATCTTTTTCTACGTAAGCAGTGACTTTTTTGTGCATATTTACAGCAATTTTTACAATGTCGGTAAGGTAGTATTCGCGTTTCGCGTTGTTGTCTTTGAGTTTGTATATAGCCTCGATAAGAAAAGGCTTTTTTACTAAATAAATTCCGACATTTATCTCTTTCAATTTCAGTTGCCGCTCATCGGCGTCAAAAAATTCGACTATTCCTGCAACATCGCCGTTTTCTTTACGCTCTATCCTTCCGTACTGACCTGCATCATCAAGAATTGTACTTACTAAAAGCAAATCGGAACCGCTTTCTTCAAAAAATTTGACCGCTCTCTCAAAAGTTTCTGTTTTTACAAGCGGAATATCGCCGTTGCAGATAAGAACGGCGTCAATATTTCCCGAAACATTCGGTATAGCCGCTCTGACAGCACCGCCGGTACCGTTCTGAACTGCCTGAAACGAAAATTTCACATCGGGAAAGTTTTTGGAGATGTAGTCTTCAACAATGTTTCGTCCGTGTCCGGTAACGACGTTAAGCACATTGCAGACCGGTTTCAGTGCCTCAATAATCCATGCAATCATCGGTTTACCCGCAACATTGTGCATAACTTTCGGAAGGTCTGATTTCATTCTTGTTCCCTTGCCTGCCGCAAGGA
The DNA here is from genome assembly GCA_002310995.1 of bacterium UBP6_UBA1177. Lineage (GTDB taxonomy): Bacteria > UBP6 > UBA1177 > UBA1177 > UBA1177 > UBA1177. The sequence goes on from DBYV01000023.1 coordinate 5,324, forward strand.
TAATAGCTTCAATGTTCATGCCGCCTCTCTATGCATTGTAATTAATCGGAATCGTTATGATAAAATCAACTGTCGGATGTTTTTTACTTTTATTTTCGACATAAATCGTTCCACCCATAAATTTGAGTATCTGTCTGGATATCGCAAGCCCGAGTCCTGTTCCCTTTTCAGCTGTTTTGGTGGTGAAAAACGGCTCGAATATCCTCTCCATAACATATTGCGGAATCTCTGGACCATTGTTTGAGACAACGATATTTACTGTTGAATCGCTTCCTGAAACAACTATCTTCAATTCCTTCTCCCCATTGAAAACAGCTTTTTCCTCAAAAGCGTCTACTGCGTTGTTGACAACGTTCGTGATAACCTGAATCAGTTCCTGCTTTTTACAGGTTATCTTTTTAGGAGTACTTTTAGCTACTTCAATAATAAAGTTTATGTTGCTGCGCTTGATGTTGTAGTAGGTAAGGTTTTTAACTTCGGCAATAAGTTCCGTAAAATCGACTTCACTCACCAAATCGTCACGTTTGTAAAAACGCCTGAATGAATTAAGCAACTCCTCAATGCGCTCGACACCTTTCATCGACTCATCGACACTCGGTATAATAAGACGGTCGAATATTGAAAGCACTTCTTTGTTTTCGGTAACTTTTTTAGCGTTACCCACGGCATATTTGCACATTTCCTGATTGGCTTTAATGAATGTAAGCGGAGAACTTATCTCGTGAATTATCGAACTTACCATCGTTCCGACTGTCGCAAGCCTGTCAGCGTGAATAAGCTGCTGAGTGCGTTCTGCGATAATATCCTCGAGATTGCACTGATAAAGCAGAAGTTGCATATTGTTTTTGACCTTTATTGCAAGTTCGTGCCATTTTATCGGTTTCTGCATCAGGTCGATACTGCCTTCAAGAAGAATCTGGTTCCTGATATCGTCGTTATTGATAAAATTCTCGTCACCAGTGATAAAAATAACTCTGACTTTTTTTGAGATGGCCGAAATTCTTTGGTAAATTTCCATTCCCTTCTTTCCGCCAAGCACAATATCAATTATGAAAATGACCGGTTTATCCTTTCTCGCAAGAGTAATTGCCTCATCTGGGTCAGTTGTAAAAACACCTTTCATATCGGGCAGAAATTTCTTGAATTCACCTGCCGCAACAGTAAGAAAATCCTGCTCGTCATCAAGAACACAATAAGTTCCTTTCAACATACGGTTCTCCAATTAAAACAATGCGGAAAGTCTGGTTCCCCACACACTTCCGTATTTGCTTATAACTATTTCTTTCAAGTTTTCGTCTATAAATTTTCTGCTTTCTTCATCAAAAACAAACTCAAGTCCAATCCCTTTTTCCCCAGACTCGTTTTCACCGACCGAGACCACCTTTCCTTCAGCAGAAAGCGGCTTGTCAAGAGTTGCGACTGTGATTGAGAAAGCAAAAGTTTCTCCCAAAGAATGTTCTTCATCGGAAATCAGGAACAAATATCCGCAGCTGAAACTTTTTATGCAGTCCTTAAGGAAACTTGAAAATTTCTTATACTCTATTTTTACAATCTCGTTTTCCATTGTCACCTATTCCACAGTTATTACATCGCGCATCGAATATCTTCCTGGCTTTTTTCCACAAAGGAAACGAACTGCGCTCAAAGCTCCTTCCGCAAGAATCGTCCTGCTTGCAGCTTTGTGCGAGATTTCGATTCTTTCACCTGCGAAACCGAAAATCGCGGTATGCTCACCTACAACATCACCGCAGCGCAGAGCGTGGTAGCCTATTTCGTTTGACTCTCTCGCTCCGACCATCCCGCTTCTTCCGTCACGCCTTGAAAGAGCACGTTCCGACTGTATTTCGGAAATTATCTTGCCCATTTCGAGAGCGGTTCCGCTCGGAGCATCTTTCTTTTTATTGTGGTGCATTTCGACAATTTCAATGTCGGCATCATGCGTGAATTTTGCAGCAGTTCTCAAAATCTCGAACATTATGTTGACACCTTTGCTCAGATTCGACGCCTGAAGCACAGGAATCTCTTTTGCAGCCCTGTCTATTGCGGCGTGGTCATCTTCTGTAAGCCCAGTGGTTCCGACAACAAGCGGTTTTTTGTGATTTCGAGCCCATGAAAGAGCCTTTTTAAAGCCTTCACGTGAACTTAAATCGACTGCAACATCGACATCATCTCCAGAAATTTCATCAATATTTTCAAATCCTTGAACGACATCGACTTTGTGAGTGATTTTTATATCTGGATAGTTTCCCGCAGCTTCGGAAATAGCTTTTCCCATCCTTCCGGCTGCACCGCTCAAAAGAATTTCAATCATTTTCGCCTCCGTAGGAAAGAAGCTCGTCTTTCAGACTTCTTGACATCAGCTTCTTTATACTTTCCCTGATATCGGCATCTTTGTAAAGCAGATCGTAAAGCGTTTCCATAATCGGCATTTCAACATTCATTTTTGCCGCGAGATCGTGAACCGAAGCGGTCGTCGGGACACCTTCAGCAACCATGATCATCGAATCAAGAATATCCTTTATTTTCTCACCCTGACCAAGCCTGATTCCGACCTGTCTGTTACGGCTGAGATCTCCTGTGCAGGTGAGAACAAGGTCGCCTACTCCGCTTAACCCAGCAATAGTTCTAGGGTTTCCTCCCATTGCCACAACAAGTCGCGTCATTTCGGCAATCGAGCGCGTGATAACAGCAGCCTGTGTGTTTTTACCCATTTTAAGCCCTTCCAGAACACCGATAGCAACAGCAAAAATATTTTTCAGCGAACCGCCGAGTTCGACTCCGACAACATCTCGTGAAGTGTAAATTCTCATATACGGCGAATTGAAAAAGCTCTGTATTTTGCCGATATCCTCCGAATTTTTCCCGGCAACGACCGCACATGTCGGCATTTTCATCGCAAGCTCGCGTGCAAAAGTCGGTCCTGAAATTACGAAAATATTTTTGTAGAGAGCCGGTGGAAGAATCTCCTCTGCAATCTGATACATCATTTTGAGAGTTGAATTTTCGATTCCCTTCGAAGCCAGAACGATGAAAGTTTTTTCCGAAATTATGCCAGCAATCTGCTCTATCGATTTTCTGATGTGCTGCGCCGGAGTCGCAACAACGACAAGATCTTTGCCCATGACAGCGTCCTTGATATCGGCAACAGCCTTCAATGATTCCGGTAATTTTATTTCAGGAAGGAATAGTTTGTTCTCATGTTCAGAATTTACAGATTCAACAATTTCAGGTTCCCTAGCCCAGATAACGGTTTCATACTGCTTTTCCGCAAGCATTCCCGCCAGCGCAGTACCCCAGCTTCCGGCAGAAACAACACCGACTTTCAATACCATATCAACCTCCCGACAAAAAAACCTCTAACTTTAACCTTGGTTGCAAATTTAGTCAAATCATAAAATAGCGGAAAAACGTGAAAAAACAGTCTGTATGTTTTGTCAGACTACTTTTTGATATTGTCGGTAAGGAATGTGACGATCTGCTCAGAAGTCGTTCCGGGAGTAAATACAGCCTTTATGCCGTTTTCCTTCAGAAAAGGAATATCGCTTTCCGGAATAACTCCGCCGCCGAAAACAAGAATATCAGGAGCATTTTTTTCTTTGAGAAGTTCAGCTACTTTCGGAAGAAGAGTATTATGCGCACCGCTGAGAATCGAAAGACCGACAGCATCAACGTCTTCCTGGATCGCTGCGTTTGCAATCGCTTCAGGAGTCTGCCTGAGACCTGTGTAAATAACCTCCATTCCGGCATCTCTCAATGCTCTGGCAACAAATTTTGCACCTCTGTCGTGACCGTCAAGACCCGGTTTTGCGATAAGAACTCTGATTTTTTCACTCATTTTTTTCTCCTATTAAAAACGATCCAACAAAATCAAAACGCGGATTTTTACACCAAGAGCCCGAAATTGTCCAATTAAATTTTTCCTGACCGGTACAACATCTCCGAAGCAGCTTTTTCCCGCAATATTTTCAATTTTCCGCTTGACAGTGCTTCCTGCCCCTACTACACTATCCGAGGTCTTTTAAGAGGAATAAGATGGAGCTACAAAATGAAAAAAAGAATTACGTCAGTTATCCTTGCTCTGGCGCTTTTATTTGTGTGCGCCTGCGGCGGATCGGGCAAAAACAAGGATTCGGGAGACACGGACACTTCAACCGACAGCGATATATCGGATGATGCGGACAACGACAGTGATCCCGACGCCGATGATGCGGATGATTCTGACAACGGTGAAGTCAGCGATAACGACAGCGATACAAGGCAGGACGCTCCGTTGTTCGATGAGATCGTTTCAGGTCTCGACGACTCGTTTCTTGAACCAAACAAGGGCTTTGCGTTGAAAATCGCAGCGCCGCTGCTTCAGAGCATCCCGGACAGTTACGATCTTGCCTATGACGAATATCCCTATTTTATATCAGGCTCGATTATTGACGAAAAAGGTCGGAACTACCCCTTTAAAGACAACCGCAGCGCCTTTGCCGCCGATTATCAGGGCTATCTCTATGTCACTGCAAACAGCGAATATACAGGCAACACCTATTACTCCGCTTCGATAATGGCACCCTACTCCTCATTCGACTGGATGTTTCAGAACAATGTGGATGAAATCGGCTCGAAATATTTTTATATCTACCTTTTCGAGCAGGTTTATGTTTCAGAAACTCTATTCCGCTCATGCCCGAAAGCGGTTGCCTCCGACAGCGGGAAGAATCTGCTGAAGCTCTTTATGAACGAAGAGGGCTGGCTGCTTGACGAAAACTTCGGATTTATGATGAATGTTTACCTTTCGTTTGACGAAAAGAGCGTCGAGGACTTCATGGGCGGCAGGATGATCAACCTCTGCACCTGCTACGATATAAACGGCAGTTCTATGAAAGACAGGGCGTGCAAACCCGAAGAACTGGATCTGCTTCCGACAGCTGTTTTGAATCCGAAGCCGGAAAACGGTGCGGAAAACCAGCCTGCAGAGCTGACTCTTTCGTGGGATGCAAGCACTGATCCTGACGGCGGAGAGGTTACCTACACTGTTTTCTTCGGGACGAAAAGCACTCCTGACGAGAAGGTCGCCGAAGGGCTTGCGGCAACTTCGTGGAAACCGGCATCCGCGCTTTCCGCCAATACAACCTACTACTGGCAGGTCGAGGCCGTTGACGACGAAGGCAACAGCGTCAGAAGCGATATCTGGGTTTTTGATACGAACACTGAGGTTTCTGAGGTTCCCGAGCATGATTTCCTCATTGTCGCCGATCCAAGCATAAAGAACGGTCTTGAAGAAGCGCTTTCAGTCTACACCCTTGACCTCGAAAAAGCGGGTTACAAGCCGTTTGTGCGCTGGTGGCATGCGGGCGGCGCAGGATTTTTAAAGGAAATGCTGAAGCAAAGCTATACCGATTATGCACTCAAAGGTGCGCTCCTCATCGGCAGAATGCCGTCGGCTTATTACGAACAGGAGAGTGATTACGACGGAACAGGCACCATGACTTATGAATC
>DBYV01000023.1:10955-20915 GCA_002310995.1 bacterium UBP6_UBA1177
TACCGCGAAAACGGCTCATTCTTCGAGCCGAGGAACTTCTTCTCGTTCATCGATGACGACTGGAATTCTTACGAGGAGAACGGCGAGGTCATAGAGAACGCTTTAGGCTTCAACGGCAGCACCTGGGGTCTGGAGTCGATCTACGGCGAAAACTACGATCGTCTGGAAAGCCGCGAAAACACGACGAAGACGACATATCTCGACTACTTCGCAGAAGGCGGAGCCGAATTTGTCTACCAGTGGATCCACAGCGATCCGCAGGAGCTCTACTTCAACGACAACTATTCACCGAATCCGGCAAATATCCTAACGATCGAAGCAATCAGGGAGGCTGATTTCAACGGCAGTTTCTACAACCTGTTCAACTGCTCCGCATCAAAATATACCGAAGAGGGCGGAAACCTTGCCGACACCTATCTCAAAGGGAAAAACGGGCTGGCGACCGTAGGCAGCACGAAGGTCGGCGGAATGTTCAACCCCGAGGCGATGTACGAGGCTCTCGTTAACGGCGAATCCTGGGGAGCTGCATACCAGATCTGGACGAACGATCTGTGGGCGAACTATAAAAGCTATGGTTTTAACAAGGCGTATGTCGACAGCTGGTGGCTCGGCATGATGATCCAGGGTGATCCGACGCTGACCCTGACTGACAAAAAGGCCTTCACCAAGAAAAAAGTCATCAACAGAAAGCACTATTCGGAAGAGTTCCTCAGAGAAATGGAACGCAGGACCTTCCGCCGTTCAAAGTAAACCATCCTGCACCTAAAATTTATTTCACACCTCTCAGCCGCTCTCCTCAAGATATTTTTAGACACTGATATCCACCGTATACGGGACTGCCAATGTGTCAATTTGTCTTTTTGTCATTTTTTTCTTATTATAAGTCACCGATTCCGTTGAACTATTTCAATGGAACGTTTATTGCTTGTATAATCGGTTTTTTTGTTTGGGAGGAAAAATGAAACCTTTGAATGTTGCGATAGTCGGTGCGACAGGGCTTGTCGGACTTGAATTTATAACAATTCTTGAAGAAAGGAATTTTCCGATAGACAAGCTCTATCCTTTTGCGAGCGACAATTCGCTCGGTCTCACGGTGACTTACAAAAATAAGGAAATCGACGTTATCCCGCTCAACGAAAAGGAAATCGAAAAGCATCCGGTTGATCTGGCTCTGTTCAGTGCCGGGGCTGGTGTAGCCCTTGATTTCGCGAAACACTTCGCAGAGAGAGGCGCAATTGTAGTTGACAACAGCTCCGCTTTCAGAATGGATGATGATATTCCGCTCGTCGTTCCGGAAGTAAACGGAGAAATTCTAAAAACCACAAAGTCTAAAATTATCGCCAATCCGAACTGTTCGACAATCCAGCTTGTCCCTTTTCTGCAGATTGTCGATGAACTTTTCGGAATAAAGAAGGTCGTTGTCAGCACTTACCAGAGTGTAAGCGGTGCCGGCAAAAAAGGAATCGAGGAACTAAGATCGCAGGTTTCGGCTCTCTTTTCATTCCACGAAGTCAAACCTGAAGTTTTCCTTCAGAGAATTGCTTTCAACCTCATTCCGCAGATCGGTCCTTTCTACGATGACGGCTACTGCGAGGAAGAGGTGAAAATGATAAACGAATCCCGCAAGATCCTCTCAAAACCGACACTTGATATTGATGTCACGACAGTCCGCGTTCCGACTTTCTATTCACATGCCGAAACTGTCTGGTTCGAGCTTGAAAAAGAGTGCAGTATCAACGAAATCCACAGAAAAATCAAAGAAAACAAAGAGATGGTCCTCATGGATGACATCGAACAGCTGCTCTACCCGACCCTCATTGATTCTTCAGGAAGAGACGAAGTTTTCATAGGGAGGCTCAGAAAAGGAAGAGAGCACAAAAACTACCTTTCCGCATGGGTCGTAGCCGACAATGTAAGGAAAGGTGCAGCATACAACGCAATAAGAATAGCTGAAACTATATTCGGGGATACAAATGATTAAAAAAATCACATTTTTTCTCTTAATTCTGTGCAGTTCCCTGCTTTTTGCCGAAGATTATATCACAAATGCGGAAACAGACCCTGAACATTCAAACTTGAATTTCGAAGGGTCACTTAAATTCTACTACGACCTAAAGAAACCTAATCTTGTCAAAAAAGCATATCTTCAGGCTGAAATAGACGGCATGACAAAAACTTTTGACTCAACCGCTACTGACAGCGGTTTTTTAAGTATCGACAATTCTCTAACTCTTTCTGGTGAAGAGCTTTTTGACATGATAAAAGAGATCCGTTCTCTTGAAGATTCCGACGACAAGTCTGTTGCTGACGGCAGCTACACTATCAGAATCAGAATAGAACTTGATACTTCATCAAACAAAAACAACGATGAAGAAAACGATGATGATGACGAAACAAACGATGACGATGACGATAACGACAACTCTTTTGTTCCGGAATATGCCGAAAAAACACTCAAGGTTACTTTCGATAACAAACCACCGAAAGCACCTGCCGCGGTAGAAATCGAAGGTGGCAACCAGCAGATGCTAATCAGAGTTACTCCGCCAAGCACCGAAGACGGCAAGTCAAAAGAAAAAATCGGTGTATACCACGCTAAAGTAACCGGCGTATTCAAAAGCGACGATGCCGAAACACAGACAACTCTCGAATATGATTCGAAAGTAAACTCTGACAAATACGATCAAGTCTGGGAATTTACCGTAAAAGGAAAGGACGGCTACGAATTTATCAACAACGACGAAGGAAGCAGTAGCCGTGCCTACACCGTCGAAGTTGTGGCCGAAGATATTGCAGGCAACAGCGATGAGACCGCATCAACATCGGTCGAAGCTTCTGCAGTAACGACTTACGGCTTCTGGAGCAACTACAAATCTCAAGGTGGGAAAGACGACGGTGGTTTCTGCTTCGTCGCAACAGCAGGGTTCGGCAGCTATTTCCATCCGAGCGTAGAACTTCTGCGCGAATTTCGCGACTCTGTTCTCGCCAATTTCGAACTCGGCAAAAAATTCATAGCGGCATATTACAAATACGGCAGTTACCCAGCTGAAATAATCAAGGATTCCCCAATACTCCGGGCAGCTTCGCGAACGATTCTCATGCCGCTTGTGGTCTCAGCTTGGTTTTTTACAACAGTTTTAGGAAGGATATTCATGATTTCATGGTTGATTTCATTTGCCTTTTTTGCTCTTAAATCGGGAAGAAAGGCACTTCTTGCAATCTTTTTCGTTCTGCTTCTTACCGTACCATTTCAGGATCTTTCGGCAAAAGGAAGAGGAATCCACGGAGAAGCGAGTTTTACCAATCTTCTTTACTACCCGCAAATCGACGGAGAGATAAACGGCACACCCTTCAAAGATGTTGCAGGTTCGCAGCTGCGCTGGCTCCCGTCGCTCACTTTCGGCTTGGCGATTCCGACCGATTATATCAGGATTTCGTTTATCGGCGGCATCGGATACACACGATTCAAAGGCCGGGCTATGCGTTCGGACGGCACCAAGAGCAAGGACCGGACAACAATGCACTTCATTCCGCTCAAAGCTGAACTGAAACTGCGTCCGGTATATAATTTCCCGCTTTATCCATACATTGCAGGCGGCATTGACTACTATCCGTGGTGGGTCCGCGACGGCGGCAGCACAACTGAAAACGGCGGCACATTCGGGCTTCACGGAACTATCGGTATAATGCTTTCACTCAACTGGATGGACCCGTCATCATCAAAAAAGATGAAAGAAAACGGTGTTGTCAATTCATGCCTCTTTGTAGGTTACAAGTTTGAAAAAATCAATGACTTCTGGAGAGACAAAAGTTTTGACCTCTCCAACAAGATGAAAAACAACTTCGAATTCGGACTCGTTTTCGAGTTTTAACCTTTACAATACCAGATTTTCGCCCTGTCATCGTTACGACGAAACGGCGTGATGACGTGACGACAAAATATTAGCAGCGTAGAACTAATCAATAATAACGAAAAAAATCTTAATTTTTTCTTGTTTTTGACTATAATACCTGCCGTTTTTTGCTTTGGAGGAATGACAATGTTAAAAAATTCGCTTTCGATTTTATTTACTCTTTTCTTCTTTGTTTTCATGGTTTCATGCGGTGGAGACGCAACAAAAATCACCAAAAGCGGTGACGAAACAGGTGATGAGCAGGATACTTCGTCTGACGATTCCGATTCAGGAAATTCCGATAACGAAACAACCGACACTGAACCTGCGGATGAAAATCCTGACGGTGAAAACAATCAGACAGACCCTAATGAAAATCAGGGAAACAACAATGAAAATCCGGATGAAAACAGTGAAGATCCGATAAAAGAAACAACCACAACTGTCGAACCGAGCTCCGATTTTGAGACAAAAACCGAAGCTCTTATCGTAACGACTGCGGATTTTGAAGAAGTTTTCAAAAAATTTGCCGATTTTCACACCGTGACAGGTATCAACACAAAAGTCGTAACTCTTGAGAATATCTGCGAAAACACCGTTTGCGACGACAGTGATCCGTTAAATGACACGCAAAAGGCGATTAAAGATTACGTTATGTCGGTCGAAGGGCTCAAGTATCTGGTTCTTGGCGGCGACATCGAGAATATTCCTTCAAGACAGGTTCATGACAAATTTAAAATAGAACTCATCGCCGACTATGAAGAGGATTTTTACAGTGACCTTTACTATGCCGATTTCAGCGACTGGGATCTGAACGGCAACGGAGTATATGCCGAAGACGAAGACGTACCAGGTCTTATCGCAAATGTCGCAGTCGGCAGAATCTCGGTTTCTACAGTCGATGAGGCAGAACTTTACTTCTCAAAAATCGTAAAACACCACACGGCGTTCAACACGGCATATACAACGAAATCACTCCTTCTTGCAAATATTGCAACAGAGATTTCAGGCATAAAAGTAAACTCGGGATACTACTTTGAAACCGAAGGAAAAACCGCAAGCCTGATTCCGGCAAACTATTCAATTAAAAGACTTTATACAAAATCTACTCCTTCTCCGAGCAAAGAAGCTTTACCTCTCGACAACGAGAGCGAAAAAGCGGCTATCGAAGAAGGCATGAACCTCATCGTCCACAGCGGACACGGTGCTCCATGGCTTCTTACCTGCGAACAGGGTGACGACCCCGACCGCGATTTTGACAGAAATATGGCTTACAACCTTAAAAACGCAACACTGCCGTTTTTCCTGAGCTGTGCCTGTGAGGCGGGACAGTTCGGATACAAAAACGGTGATTCTGCCGGTGAAAAGCTGATGAACGCTCCGGAAGGCGGTGCAATAGTCTATCTCGGCAACACGACTACGGGCCTCGGAATCGCCGGCGGCAGCCAGTTCATCGACGAAATGATGAAAAATATGTTTGCATTCCCCTATTCCGTAATCGGGGAAAGCTACCTTTACGCTCATTTTAACATGCCGCAGAGCGACACTTTCAATCCGCCTATACAAATGGTAAACATCAATGTTCCGGTCGTAAACAAGGACAGCTGGACCTGGACAAAGAAGACAATCGTCATGCTTGGCGACCCGATGACCGTTTTCTGGCGCGATCCGGTCGAACCTTTTGCTGCCGAAATTGAGCCTGAAGTTGAAGAAAATGAAGGAGTAAAAACTATTTCTCTGAATTTCACTCCTGATCTTGAAGGAGCAATGCTCCGCGTTCTTGCAGGCGGAAAGCTTTATGATATTCCATATCTCATGCACGAAACTGTCAAAATAAATATTGATTCCACGGTTGAAACAATAACTGTCGGCATAAAAGCCGAAAATTCGCAGTATTTCTTCAAAGAATTCGAACTGTAATTTATCTTTCAACTTGATAAAAAAATATTTTATATTACTCTTTAAAGCTTTTTTGTTTAATTGGAGATGAAGCCTTGAATATCTGGATAATAAATGAAACAATTGGCTCACGAATCCACGGAATGGTTTTCCGCCCGTACTACTTTGCGAAGGAATTTGTAAAGCTCGGACACAAAGTCACAATATTTTCAGGCTCTTACACTCATATTTTTTCAAAGCTGCCGGAAGTTCACGGTTTCAGTACAACCGAAAATATAGACGGGATCGAATACTGCTGGATAAAAACCCCTAAATACGGAAAATCGCAGAGTTTAGGGCGCATAATCAACGCGTTCACATTCGTCGCAAAGATGTTCCTGCTCAGAAAAAAGAAATTTGGCAAACCCGATGCGATAATCGTCACTTCCCCCACTCCGTTTTCGATCCTGAACGGATACTGGCTGAAAAAAAGAACGGGCGCAAAACTGATTTTTGAAGTGCGTGACATCTGGCCTTTGACATTAACCGAAATCGGAAGACTCACCGACAGCCATCCGTTCATAAGATTCACGCAGTTTTTCGAAAATTTTGCGTACAAGAATTCGGATATGGTCGTTTCCGTGCTTCCCAACGCGTTCGAACACATGAAAGAACACGGTCTTACAAAAGAAAAATTCGTTTCTATTCCGAACGGAATCGACTTGGAAGAAGTAAGGAATGCGACTCCTCTTCCGCAAGAATTTGAAGATGCGATCCCAAAAGACAAATTCATCGCAGTTCATGCCGGAAAATTCGGAATCTCCAATAATATCGAGATGTTTTTAGAAGCTGCAAACAAATTGAAATCCAACGGCAAAATAGCTTTTCTGCTTTTCGGAAACGGTCCGGAAAAAGAAAAATACCAAAAATTCATCTCGGAAAACAGGCTGACGAATGTAATTCTTCTTGATTCTGTTCCGAAATCGGCAGTTCAGAGTGTTCTGCAGAAATGCGATGTATGCTACATCGGAATAAAAAAATCGACTCTTTACAGATTCGGCGTTTCCCCGAACAAAATGTTTGATTACTTATACTCAGGTAAACCGATAATATCGGCTATCGAAGCGGCAAACGACATCGTTGCCGATGCAAAATGCGGAATATCGATAAAATCTGAAAACGCAGATGAAATAGTAGATGCCGTCATGACACTTTACAAAAAAACTCCGGAAGAACTTGCCGAAATGGGAAAACGCGGACATGAGTATGTCATAGCAAACCACTCTTATTCGGAACTTGCAAAAAAATATCTGGAAATTCTAAAGTAAAAACAAGGAGTTATACATTATGAATCTTTCTGTAAATATCGGAAAACTCAGGCTGAGAAACCCTATCCTCACCGCTTCGGGAACTTTCGGCTACGGAATCGAATTTAAAGACTTTTTCGATCTCAACAAAATCGGCGGATTCTGCACAAAAGGAATTTCAATTGAGCCGAGAGCCGGGAATCCTTCACCAAGAGTGGTTGAAACCGCTTCGGGAATGCTCAATTCGATAGGACTTGAAAACTGCGGTTCGAAGTATTTTCTCGACGAGATCATGCCGAAAATAAGCGCTCTCAAATGCGCCATAATCGTAAACCTCTACGCTTCTTCGGAAGAGGATTTCGTGCACCTAACAGAAATACTTTCCAAAAATGAAAGGATCGACGCTTTCGAGATGAACCTCTCCTGCCCCAACGTAAAGTCGGGCGGTTCGGCTTTCGGCGCGAATCCTGAAATAATTCAGAGACTTACAAAAGCTGTAAAAGCTGCGACCGATAAACCTGTAATTGTCAAACTTTCACCAAACGTAACAGACATAACGCAGACCGCACTCGCTGCCGAAGCAGGCGGAGCTGACGCCGTTTCGCTCATAAACACTCTGATCGGAACCGCTGTAAACCGTGAGAAAAGAACTTTCATACTCGGCAACAAAATAGGCGGTCTGAGCGGACCGGCAATAAAACCCGTCGCGCTCAGAATGGTCTGGCAGACAGCCAAAACCGTCAGAATCCCCGTCATCGGAATCGGCGGAATTTCATCGTTCGAAGACATTCTCGACTTCCTCATCGTCGGAGCAAAAGCAGTGCAAATCGGCGCATACAACTTTGTAAATCCGGCAATTGCGGGCGAATGCGCCGAAAAACTTGAAGAGTATCTCGAAACAAGAAAAGAAAACATTAACCAGCTTATAGGATCTATAAAAGAATGAAAAAGTTTGCTGTCATTTTAATTTCCGCAACGCTTTTCTGCCTTTCATGCGCAACCGATTCATTCGGTGTCTACCACACTGTAAAAAAAGGCGAAAATTTAACTAAAATCAGCCAGTTATACAATATCGATGAAAATGAACTGCGTCACGAAAACTCAATCCCAGAAGGAGTTGGCGAACTTAAGGAAGGTTCTGCAATCTTCATTCCCGGTGCCGCTGAGGTCATAGAAACCTCACCCTTAGAGACGTTTCCTGAAACATCTCCTAACCCCGAACCTGCGCCGGAACCAGTAGAAACTTCACAAGAAACCTCTCCTGAATCTGAAACTTCTACCCAACCCGAAAGCGAACCTGCGCCTGTAGAGACGTGTCCTGAAACGTCTCCTGAACCAGAACCAGAGACAGAAACTTCTATAAATTTTATCTGGCCAGCAACAGGAAAAATCATAAAGCAGTTTTCATCTAGCGCTCCTAAAAGCGATGGAATCGACTTCCAATTTGAAAAAAATACCGAAATCCGCGCCGTAGCAGACGGAAAAGTAATTTACAGTGCATCGAACGCAAACTTCGGCAACATGGTTATAATTCGTCACAACGATGATTTCATAACAGTTTATTCGTATCTTCATACCATTTTCGCAAAAGAAGGACAGACCGTAAAACAAGGAGATGTTTTAGGAGTCGCTGATGCAACCGAAATAAAATCAGTTCCTACACTTCATTTTGAAGTAAGAAAAGCAGCAAAACCTGTTAATCCGATAACATATCTTCAGGAAAATTAAAAAACAAGACATTATCTCACTTGTCTCATCTTGTGGTTTATCAAAACATCTTAAAAAAACTTGGCAGTTAGAGAATTATCTTTGCTTCGACTGCACTCAGCAGACAAAGCTGGCTCTGGAAAAACTGAATCTTAAGAGGGATTTTTAGTAAGATAAATTAAGGAAGAGTCAAGAACTTATTTTTTGCCGAACTTCTCTTCATAAAGTTTCTTGGAATCCCTTGCAAGAACGAGCTCTTCGTTGGTCGGGATAACCATGACTTTAACTTTGGAATCGTCGGTGCTGACGACTGCTTCGGTTCCGCAGATCGTGTTGTTGAGTTCTTTGTTCATCTTGATGCCCATGAACTCAAGTCCTTCGACCGATCTTTCGCGGATCTCGCCGACATTCTCACCTATTCCGCCGGTGAAGATAACTACATCGACTCCGCCCATCGCAGCAGCGTAGGAAGCGATGTACTTCTTGATCCTGTATGTGAACATTGCAAGAGCGAGTGCTGCGCGTTTGTTGCCTTCGTCACGTGCTTTGCGGATGTCGCGCATATCGTTGGAAATGCCGCTTACACCGAACAAACCGCTGTTTTTGTTGAACATTTTGTTAACTGCCTGATGTCCGCCCTCTTTGTCTGCAAGGAAGAAGATAACGCCCGGGTCAACGTCGCCCGAACGGGTTCCCATCATTACACCTTCAAGCGGAGTCATACCCATCGTCGTGTCGATCGATTTTCCGCCGTCAACTGCAGCCATCGAGCAGCCGTTTCCAAGGTGGCATGTGACGATCTTGAGGTCTTTGATGTCTTTGCCGAGCATCTCAGCGGCTCTGTTAGAAACGAAGAAGTGGCTCGATCCGTGGAAGCCGTATCTGCGGACTCTGTATTTTTCGTAGTATTTGTAGTCGATCGGATACATATAAGCGTAATCGGGCATCGTGTGATGGAAAGCGGTGTCGAAAGTTCCCGACATGAAGGTGTCCGGGAAAAGTTTCTGGCAGGTTCTGATACCGATGATGTTTGCCGGGATGTGAAGCGGCGCGAGGTCGTTGCATTCCTGGATCCTGAAAACGACATCGTCCGTAACTTCAACGCTGCCGTGGTAGTATTCGCCGGCATGGACAAGTCTGTGAGCGATCGCCGTGATCTCCGATTTGTCTTTGAT
>DBYV01000017.1:0-274 GCA_002310995.1 bacterium UBP6_UBA1177
GGTAACTGGGCACACAGAGCTTACGAAGAAGCTTGCATCCAGGCTGACTGGGCGAAAGCGAAGGCTAACTGCATCGCTTCGACACGCGAACTCGAGAAGAAATACTGCGTTCTTCCCGAAGTAAAACAGGAAAACATGAACCCGAACGCAAAATACCTTCACTTCTGCTCGAACAACACGATCTACGGAACCCAGTTCTTTGAGAAGAACTATCCGAAACCTCTCCCGGGCGTTCCGCTCGTAGCTGATATGTCCAGCGGTTTCATGTCACACA
>DBYV01000017.1:450-24795 GCA_002310995.1 bacterium UBP6_UBA1177
CTTGTTTTCAAATGGATGCTCGAAATGGGCGGCCTGAAGGCTATGGAAGCAAGAAACGACAAGAAACAGAAGATGATCTACGGCGCGATCGACAACTCCAACGGCTTCTACAGAGGCTATGTTCAGAATCCGGAACACCGTTCATGGATGAACGTAACCTTCAACCTTCCGACTCCGGAACTTGAGGAAGAGTTCGTTAAATCGGCAAAAGCTCAGGGTATGCTCGGACTTAAAGGCTACAGGACCCTCGGCGGTATCAGAGCCAGCATCTACAACTCGACGACTCCGGAAAGTGTCGAAACACTTGTCAACTTCATGGAATCGTTCAGAAAAGCTCACTAATACCTTTAATTTTCGTTTATTGCGGGCGGATTCTATCCGCCCCTTTGCATCAGGCGCGGCTTTAAGTCGCGTCTTTTTTATTTGTGATTATTCCGCTTCTGCGGAGAGTTTTCTCATAAAGAATTTGCCAAAACAGAAGAGCGTTACCGGCGTGAGAAGCGCCATTGCGCCTATCCAGAACCATATCATCGCGTGGTCAGGAGAAGCGGGCAGGGGATGTCCGTTCTCAAACGGAGTGTAGATCTTGATGAGAAGTCCCGACATCGGGCCGACAAAGAATTTTGCCGCAAACCACGGAAGGATCGAAAGGGCGATGTAGGTTCCTTCCTTTCCTTTCGGTGCGATCTCGGCGGTGAACTGCATGAGTCTCGGCGACCAGATCGATTCACCTATCGTGAAAATGAAGATAAAGAAAATAAGCGGCCAGTATTCAGCAACTGCCGTGATTCCCGACATTTTTTCAGGAGAATCAACAAGTCCCAGCCATTTGATGAAGACCAGTTCGCCGAGCGGAGTATTCGTCAGACCTTCGAAAAATGAAGGCGGAATGACTGCAATGAAGCATGCGAGCGAAGAAACGATAGAGCCGATAATCATCATTTTGTAGGAGGAAGTCTTCTTCGTGATGTAGGAGACTATCGGAACCGCGAAAATGATGAGAACCGAGTTCAGAAAGCCGTAGATGTTGCCGATAGGTGCGCCTTCGCCGAGAACGCTGATGCCGTATTTCGGGAAAGTGTAGGAGAAGTGGAAGAATACGCAGCGGACGAAAAGAGTGAGGGCAAGAATTCCGATGTAGATCCAGAAAGTCTTTTCAACAACGACATTTTTTAGCATCGTTGCGACGTCGATTGCAGAGTTTTTGACCGATTCAAGGCCGCTTCCAAGCTCTTTTTTAGGCGTTTTAACAATTTCGCCTTCATCGTTGAGCTCAATATTGCCGCGAATGAAGAACGCGACGATCAAACTTACGATGGTAAAGCCGAAACCGATGACGAAAACCATCTGGTAAGTCGTGAAATGCATACCTAAAAACATTGTTCCGGCATTCTCGTTGACAGCTCCTGCTGCATCGGTGACAGAGAAAAAGCCTCTGATTTTGTCAAAAAGCATCGAACCTATTGCATATCCTAAGTTCATGAGAACGTAGAAAAGGCCGAATCCCATCGCCGCGGTGTCTTTCGTCGTGTATTTTTTGATCGCGATCGAAACAAGCGGTCCGACAACGGCAAAGCCTATCGCCATCGGGATGAAACCGAGGATGAAAATAAGTACCGGATTAGTGACGAACGCCATGAAAAAGCGCGAGAAAAGGAGGAAAAATATGCTTATAAGGAGCGTTTTTCTTATGCCTATCGTGTCGACGACCGCACCGGTCAGCATGCCGATGATCGAAAGAAGTATTGACCAGACCATAATGTACGAGCCTGCGCCTAAGTCGCTGATCCCGCAGTCGGCCGTGAGCCAGAGCGTCAGGGTGAGGTTCATCGCCATGTAGGCGGTGTATTCGATTATGTTGTAGATGAAGAGAAGCCACATGTCACGCAGGCTTTTGCGCAGACCTTTCGCGTAGCTCCAGATGATGCCGCCGAAAGCAAGCACTGCTCCGACGATAAGTGAATAGGTAATAATTTCAGTTACTTGCAAATTTTCCTCCTGAGCTTGTAACACTCTCAAAAAGTAACAGAAAATTATATTGAGGAGCTTTTTAAAAGCAAGTCGGTCCTCTTGTCGATTAAGTTCGACGACGCCGCCAACATTGTCGTAACGTCGTCACGTCGTTTCGTCGTAACGATGACAAGGCGGCGAATCGATAATAACGATAAGAACGATATTCTTGTTTTTCCCAGGCTTTTTCTTAAAATTAAAGCCGTTTTTTTGAGGTGAATCATGCTGATTGAAGATTTCATTCCGGTTGATAAAAGTTCCGCGATAAGGGCTTTTCTTTTTTCGCTTCTCACAACTGAAAAAGTTGAGATTTTCTGTGGCGAAAATGATTTGCCCCGTGATGCTTTGTCGGCTTTCAAATGTTTGAAATTATTTGATAAAACCGTTGAAAATAAAAACGGAAAAATCACAGTTTTAGGAATAGCGAAAACTCCTGAAAAGCCGGTTGACTGCGGAAATTCGGCGACGATGATGCACATTCTTATGGGAATAAGAGAGTATTTCGGCTGGAATTTCGGACTTACCGGCGATGAATCGCTGATGTCACGCGACCACGGCGATTTTGAAGAAGCGGCAAAACTTTATGACGGAGGATTTGTCGAAACTGGTCTCGCGAAAGAGAGCGCGCAGTTGAAGTCGTTTCACCTTCTTGCGATGCTTAAAAGCGGTGGGAAGCTTCATTTCAAGGCAAAAACAAGGCGCAATACCGAGGAACTTCTCCTGAAAATGGGAGTAAAACTTGTGGAAAGTGAAGCTTTAATTGAGGTTCTTCCGGCAAAAAATCTGCACGGTTACAATGTTACTTTGCAAAAAGACCCGTCATCGGCTTTTATTGCGGCGTGCGCTGCCTTGATCTGTAAAAAATCTTTTGAAATATCGAATATTTACCCTGAAAAATTGCGTATGGAACCTTTCCGTTTTCTTGCAGAATCGGGATACGATATTGAAATAAAATACGAAGAAAACAGTTGCACCGTGAGCGGAACTCCTAAAGTTTGTGAAAAAGCAGAACATATTGAAATTGATGCAGAGAAAGTCTCTGCTGTCATCGATGAAATTCCTTTTATCGCTTTCATGACGGCAAGAAACGGGCTCGATTTCTGCGTTAAAGAGGCAAAGTGGCTTCGGAATAAGGAAAGCGACCGCATTGCTGAAAGTGTGAAAAGGCTTTCGCTTCTCTTTGAAACTGCGGAATTTGCTGACGGTTTTTCAGTTTGCGGCGGCAAAAAATACTCTTTGAAAGGGGATTTTCCGCACAGTTTGGACCACCGTATGGAGATGCTTTCGTTTCTGATGGCAAAAGACTCGGGAGCCGGTTTCAAGATGAATGATTCCTATAAAATTTCATTCCCAAAATTTTACGAACTTACGGAATATCTAAAAAATGACTAATGAAATCAAAGAATTAAGAAAAGAACTAGATTTGCTTGATGATCAAATATCTGAACTTCTTCTGAAAAGAATCGAGACCGGAAAAAAGATCGTGAAACTAAAAAAAGAAGCCGGAATATCAAAGGACGATCCGGAGCGCGAAAAAGAGATCCTTGAGCGTATTACAGAACTTCACCCCGAAAATTCGGAACTTTTAAAAGAAATCTACAGGAGAATCTTCGATTGGGTGAAAAATCGATAAATAAAGGAAAATATTTAAGAAAAGTAGAATTTCTATTTATAATACTTCTCTCTTTTTCACTCTATTTTCTGCTGAAAAACGAAACTCAGCAAAAAGAGGTGGAACAGGAATTTCAAAAGTCCGTTTCCGAAGTCGCGACAGAACCGGAAAATGCTCCTGAAAAAGAAGAAAATGTTGCAGTCTATTTTGACGGCGAAGTTATAAGTATCGTAAAAAAAATGATAAACGCTGCTTCCGCAACGATAGACGCGGCGACTTACACATACTCGAAAAACGAAGTTACGGAACTTTTGGAGAAGCGTCATTCGGAAGGAGTGAAAGTTCGTCTTGCGGCAGGGAAAAACAAGGATAAAACCCGTCCGGAGCACGATTTTACCCTCGTGAAAGTGGAAAACGGCATCTACCATCCGAAATTTTTTGTCTTTGACGGGCGCGATGTCCTCATTCTTTCAGCGAATATCTCTTCTTCGAGAGATGCAGCGAACAATGCCGTCCTTTTCCGCAATGCGCCGGTTGCTGCGGCGATACTGAAAGAGGAAATTAACGATGTTTTTGAGGGGGAAGTCGTAAAAAGATGCGTTGATGGCTGCGTTACCGAAATTGGAACGATTTTTTTCAATCCAGGAAAGGGCTGCATTAAAATTCGTGATGAGTTTCTTGCCGCAAAAAAGTCGATAAAAGGCGCAATTTATACGGTGACGCAGAAGAATCCTGTTATAACTGGACTTAAAAAGGCGGTTCGCAACGGCATAGATACTAGACTTGTTGTCGATAACTGGCGCGGAGAAGACGGTAAAATCGTAAATAAAAAGGCTGCGAATTATCTTGAAAGCATAGGAATAAAACTTAGATACGACGAACCTGAGAAGTCTGACGAACATCTTTTCCATCACAAATTTGCAGAAATAGATGGCGTAACGGCAGTTTTCGGCTCGATGAACTGGACATCTTCAGCGTGTTACCGCAACCGGGAAATAATTGTTATCACGAAAAACAGTTCTGTTGCAGCTTCATTTTCCGATTATTTCGACAAATTCTGATTACATAAATGATAATTTATTCAGCTTTTGATTTTGTTATTAGAAAAAATAGTCTTTAACGCTATAACACTCGCATTTCTTTAAGGATTTTCATTGCAGCATCCTGTTCGGCCGCTTTTTTGTTCCTTCCGAAACCTCTTGAAGTGAAACCCATCGATGAACATTCTATAACGAAAACGAGGTCGTGTTCGGGACCCATTCTGTCGATTACCGTGTAGGTCGGGACGGGGAGGGCAAGCTCCTGAGCGATTTCCTGAAGACGGGATTTGTAGTCACGGTTGATGTGGTCAAGAAGGTCAACGATATCGGGTGAAGCATCGATAAGCGGCGTGAATATTTCAGTGATAATGCGGAGAACAGTCATCCAGCCTGCTTCAAGAAATATTACGGCCATAAGCGATTCAAACATGTCTGAGAGGATAGAATCCTTCTCTCTGCCGTACATCTTTTCTTCGCCTTTGCCGAGTATCATCAGCTGTCCCAACTCAAGTCCTTTTGCGTTGTAAGCCAAACCCTGCTCGTCGATCAGGTTGCTCCGCGCCTTTGAAAGTTTGCCTTCCTCAGCATCGGGGAATTTAAGGTAGAGCAGACGTGAAACGGCGAGACCGACTACTTCATCTCCTAAAAATTCAAGCCTCTGATAGTTTCTTCCTTTTTCCGCAGTTTCGGCACTCGGATGGGTAAACGCCATTTCAAGCATATCCAAATCCGCGAATTTGTAGTTGAGCTTTTTTTCAAGCTCTTCAACTTTGGTTTTATCGAGCAGTGACATTGTCTCCTCCTAAAGCATACATGGCGATACTTGCGGCAACAGAAGCATTGAGCGAATTTATTTTGCCGAACTGCCTTATTGAAACGACAAAATCAGCACAGTTCAGAATGTACTGTCCGACCGATTTATCCTCGCCGCCGATAACGAGAAGTATTTTTTCGGGGTTTACAGCCGCAACATCTTCGAATGAACTTTTGCCGGCTCCGTCGAGAGCAATCACCGTATATCCGTATTTTTCCTGAAGATTTTTGACATAAACATTCGAACTTGATTCTCTCACGATGTTTAAATGCTCGCTTGCTCCTGCACTTACTTTTATGACAGACGGATAAATTTCGGGAACACCGCGCACCGGCATAAGGATCGAATCGAAACCGAAAATCTCGGCGCTTCTGAGGATTGCTCCGACATTGTGCGGATCTTCGACATTGTCGAAAAGAAGAATCCGTTTTTTACCGATTATTTCGTCGAGTTCTGCGTATTTGTAGACAGAAGCTCTGATTACTGCGCCCTGATTGTCGGTCGAGCCCGAAAGCTGATTGAGTCTTTCTCGAGACACCCATTCGAGTTTTATCTCTTTTTTCTCAATAAATTCAGCAAGTTTCTTGATTCTGGAATTGTTTGTAGATTTTTCGTTCAGGTAAGCCTGATAAATTTTTCTTTTACCGCCGCGGATAACTTCAAAGCATGAATTTATGCCGTAGACATATTCAACAGATGATTTAGCCATAAAAAACCTTCCTAAAAAACTTTTTTCGGGCGATTCTATCGGTAGAAATCCGATAGTCAAAAAAATATCTTTTTACCTTGACGAAGCGGCAATGAAAACTAAAATTGTGCAGTTTTTTTATGATGCTTTTCAGGAGGATACAATGCTTAGAATTGAAAAAGTTGCAGGAAAAGATGTTCTCATGGAATCGGAAATTCCTTTTTTGAAGCTTTTCAAAAAGGGTAAAGTCCGCGAAGTTTACGAGCTCGGCGAATATCTTCTTATCGTCGCGACTGACAGAATCAGCGCGTTCGACGTCGTTATGAAAACAGGCGTTCCGTCGAAAGGAATCTATCTCACTCAGCAGTCTGCTTTCTGGTTCAAGTTCATCCGCGAAAACGGTTTCAACACCCATTTCGTAAGTGATGACCTTGACGAAATAGCTGAAATCACGGGTGAAAAAAGACTCCTTGACCTTCCATGGCTCCGCGGCAGAGTAATGCTTGGAAAACATGCGGAAGTTCTTCCTGTCGAAGCTGTATGCCGCTTCAGAATCTTCGGCTCGGCAGTTTCGGCACTCAAAAACAACACATGGATCTGGGACAAAATCGAAGCTGACGACTTCGCGGAAGGCTCGCTCATCAAAAACGGCCCGATTTTTACTCCTACCGAAAAATCGGAAACCGACGACAAAATCACTTTCGATCAGATGGCGACACTTATCGGCTCGAAGGAAACAGCACAGCAGATAAAAGAGACCACGATCAGACTTTTTAAACTCTGCCGTGACTATGCGCTCAAGAATTTCGGCTTCGAAATTGCTGACGGAAAGGTCGAATACGGTTTTATTGACGGCGTTCTCTCCCTTGTTGACGAGACTTTCACGAGCGACAGCGCACGTTTTATCCCCGATAAATCGAAGGAAGTTTTCAGAAAATGGCTCACTGACCACAACTTGAGAAAAGTCGCAGCTGTTCTTCCTGACGATGTCGCAATGATGGTTTCCGATCTCTACAGAAGCCAGTGCCTTGATATGAAAATCAAACTTTAATCAAAAAAAACGTAACGACGCAACGACGTCACGCCGTAACGATATATTCGAAATTATTCAGCTTTGGGTTCTTCTTTGACTTCTTCAGCAGCCGGAGCTTCAGGAGACTTCTCAGGTGACGGCTCTTCTTTTGCTGGAGCAGCCGGAGTTTTGAGAGCTTTCAGAGTTGCTTCGTAGTTCTCTTTTCTGCTTGAGAACTGAGCCATATATTCGTTAGCAAGGTCTTCTGCGCTTTTGCCGTCAACGTTCTTGAGAGTCGCGTCAGCGCCTGCGTTGATGAGGATCTCAACGACTTTCTCGTTTCCTCTCTGAGCAGCAACCATAAGCGGAGACTGTTTTTTCGCATCAAGTGCGTTGACATCGCTGCCTGCCTTTACGAGCTCTTCAACGACTGTCGGCATGCCTGTCCAGGAAGCCCAGAGAAGGGCAGTCCAGTTGTCTTCATCAACAGCTTTTACATCAGCGCCGTTTTCCAGAAGAAGTTTCGTCATCTCAAGTCTTTTTTCTTCAAGACTCGGTTTCTCGACTTCTGTTCCGTCTTCTTTTTTGGTAGTAGACTTCTTTGTGATGAGTTCTCTGTCACCGTAGTTGAGATAAGCGACCCACATAAGCGGGGTTCTTTTCTGCTCATCCTGCTGGTTGACGGTTTTAGCGTCCTTGCCGATGATTTCCTTCATCTTGTCGATGTTGTCCTGGATTATCGGGGAAACAAGCGGACTTTCGTCAACATCGCCGCGAAGCTGGTCGAAACCGAGCTTTACGATGAAAGCGAAAACGAGACCTGCGATCATAAGGATAAGACCGTCTTTGAGTATTGCTTTGTAGTTTACATTCTTTTTAGCCATGATTCCCTCCTTATGCCTCTGCCTTTGCTTCTTCTTTCGGCGCTTCTGCAGGAGCAGCTTCAGTGTTGTCCTGGGTGAGCGTTCTCTTGAGTGCGACTACCGCGATCGGGCTGATGATAGCCAGAGCGAAGTAGATCATCCACATAAATTCAGGGCTTTCGAGGTATTCGATGTTTCCTGTTTCGATCTTAGCTTTAACACCGTCGTAGCAGAGACTTGCGATAAGAAGTCCGCTGACGAAGCCGTTGATAGGCCTTGCGATGAACATCGGAAGAGCCGAAAGTCCCATGTAGGAAGCGACTTTATCCTTCGGAGCGACAGATGCAACGTATTCGGTGAATCTGGGTGAGAAAATAAGTTCACCGACAGCGAAAACGAGGATCTGCGCGATGATTACGAATCTGTAAGCCTGGTCAAGGTTATTGATTCCGGGGATCGCAAGGAACCATTCGCCCGGGAAAGCAAGGAAAAGAAGCGAAAGGGCGGAAAGTGTCATACCAACGACCAGAAGCTTGACGATATTGAATTTGCCGATGAAATTCATAGTAAGTGCAAGACCGACTGTGATGATGAGCGGGTTCAATGAGTTGACCGCACCGAGCTGGAAGTCGGCGAACATCGTTCTAAGGTAATACTTCGGCATAACCATTGTCTGGTGTGTGAAAACAAGACGGACACCGAGAGTGAGGCAGAGGAAGAGAACAAGTTTCTGGAAAGCTGTTTCCTTCCATACTTCCGCGAAGATCTTGAGCGGGGTCTTTACCTCGCCGCTGCCGTCGTCTTCGTCTTTTTCTTCCATGTTGTCCTCGTTGATGAGGAAAGCGCAGAGGAAGCATACTGCACTCATAACGAAACCGAACGTGAAAATCGCAAGGTTGCCTTTAACAGGGCCGAGCGCATTTCTGAAACCGTCACAAACAGCAACACCTGCAAGCATTGCGCCGATATTCATGATGAGGTAGTAAAGGTTGAAACCCTTACCGCGGTTGTCCTTGTTCGTGAAGTGACGCAGAGCCGTGCTTGTGATCGTTACGAGCATTGCCGTGCCGAGTGCCATGATGAAAAGAAGTCCGCCGATCGAATACTGGAGAACTTTTCCTTCCATCATACCGGGGAAAATGCCCATTCCGAGACGGCTCACCATGAGCAGGATCGTCGCGAAAAGGAAAGATTTCTTGTCGCCGATAACGTCGCAGATCGAGCCGACCGTGAACATGAAAGCGGTGATGAACAGGAAGAAGTATCCCTGCCAAGCACCTGCTTCATAGTCGCTGAAACCTACATTGTCGGTGAGGAACATCGAAAGAATAATGATAACCGAGAAATAAGAAAGACCGTCAAAGAACTGGATGGCATTGACCAACCAAAATTCCTTGTTGAAACCACCTAAAGTTTTTGCCATAAAACACCTCCTTAAAAAAAACGGCGCAGTTTCCTCAAAAACGGCAATTAAGTCAAAAAAAATGTTGTTTTATGGTTATGAATCGCAAATCCTTATATATTTTTTTACAATTAACTTCATATGATATAAGTTTGACTGTTTTTTTTGCGCGAGGCGCGATGATTTATTATTTGTCCCAAAATGCAATAGGTTTTCCTCCGGTCGAGAATGCTGAGCCTGACGGTTTCCTTGCAATCGGAGGCGATCTTAGACCGGAAAGGCTTCTTCTTGCCTACAAGTCGGGGATTTTTCCGTGGTATTCCGAAGAAAGCAGAATTTCATATCAGGGAAGCAAGATTCTATGGTGGGCACCTGATCCGCGCTTTGTCCTTTTCCCTGAAAAACTCCATGTTTCGAAAAGCATGAAAAAAATTCTCAAATCGGGAGAATTCACGGTGACTGTCAACACCGCTTTCCCGCAGGTGATAAGCCGCTGCCGCCACGAAGTCAGGGTCCATCAGGAAGGGACGTGGATCACTGACGACATGGAAAAAGCCTACAACCGTCTTCACGTTCTGGGTTATGCAATTAGTGTCGAAAGCTGGCTTACCGGCACCGACATCCTCGCCGGCGGGCTTTACGGCGTGATGATAGGAAAGGCTTTTTTCGGCGAAAGCATGTTTTCGACTTATCCTAACGCATCGAAAGCCGCTTTCATCACTTTTGCCGGCAAACTTCGCGAGATCGGTTGCCCGATAATCGACTGTCAGGTCGAAACCGAGCATCTGAAGTCGCTCGGAGCCGAATTTATCCCAAGAAAAGAGTTCCTCGAGATCGTAGGTCGTGCGGCAGAGGCTGGGAGAGTCGATTTTTAGCCACTAAATTTGATTTTTGTGAAATAAAATCGTCTTATTTAATGTTGTTTACGCGGTTTTTTGGTCTGTTTCGCGTGAGGATGCTGTGAAAAAGCTGATTTTTGTTATAGTTTTTCTGAGTTTTTCAGTTTTTGCCGAAAGTTTTTCGCCTGAAATTCCAGGCGGCGATGTTTTTTTAGGCGATGAAATTGCCGTCAAAGTCAAAATCCAGCCGTCTGAAAACATTTCTGCGGTTTTCAGTGAAAAATTTTCCGATGCAAAAATCAGAAAAGTCGAGGCAACGCCTGAAAAGGATGCGGTTCTGCTGAAGATCGTCGTTTTCAAAAGCGGTGAAATCGAAATCCCCGAAATAAACATCGTTTCAGGCGGCGTTTCGGGAACGGTCGAGCCTTTCAAAATCACTGTTCAGACAAGAACTGAAGAGAGCGACACGGAACTCCGCGGTCTTAGGGAAAACGCCGAGATCCGCGAAAAAGACTACACTCTGCTTTACGTTGCAGCCGCTTTACTCCTTGTCGCCGCGCTTATTTTCGCGTTTATAAAGCTCAAAAAGAAATTTGCGAAAAAGGCGGTCGAAAAAGTTCCCGAAGTCCTTCCTGCTGATGTCGCGAAAGAGTTCATCAAAAAGGCCGAAGCAAAAAGAAAAGAGGGCGATTTTGAGAGTTTTACAGACCTTGTAACGCTCGGCATGAAAACTTATATGTCACTAAAAACACACAAGAATTATGTCGAAATGACAACTTTTGAAGTAAAGCGCGCTTTAAAACGCGACCATGTTTTTTCGGAAAATACCGATGAAATTTTGGCTATTCTCAACCTCGCCGACAGATACAAATTCGCTGACGAGCCGCTCAAACCTGAGGATTTTGATTCTCTGATCGACGGTTTCTGCGCTTTTTTGAAGAAAAAGGAGGCGAACAATGTTTCCGCTTGAGCCTCTTTTTCTTCTTTTGTGGATCCCGCTCGTTCTTCTTGCAGTCGGACTTATCAAATCAAAAACCAGAAGAAATTCAGTCGCTTTCACCAATTTTCATAATCTTCGCAGCAAAGCCAACGCAAAATATTTTCTGCCGCAGTTTTTTGATTTTCTTGCACTTTTCATCCTTGTTTTTGCCTTGGCGCGCCCTGTAACGCTTGAAAAAACGGTGACTCCGCCGGTCGAAGGAAAGGACATAATGATCGCACTCGATGTTTCGGGTTCGATGGAAGCTCTCGACTTTCAGCCGAAAAACAGGATCACGGCGGCAAAAAACGTGATCGAAGCATTCGTCAAAGGGAGAAAAAGCGATAGACTTGGCCTTGTTTTCTTTGCGAAAGAGAGCTTTCTGCAGATTCCGCTTACGACAGATTACGATATTTTCAACGAACTTCTTGCTAGAGTTACAACAGGTGTGATCGAAGACGGAACCGCTATCGGAAACGGTCTCGGACTCGCTCTGTCACGGCTCGAAAGCAGCAAAGCAAAAAGCAAAGTGATAATTCTTCTCACCGACGGCGACAACAATTCCGGCAACATCAGCCCAGAAACTGCGGCATCGCTCGCAGCCGAACAAGGGGTGAAAATCTATTCGATCCTCATCGGCACGAGCGGTTTGGTTCCTTTCCCTGCCGGGAAGGACTTCTTCGGTCGCGACACTTTCCAGAAAGTGCAGATGAAGGTAAATCCTGAACTTTTAAGGAATATTTCCGATAAATCGGGCGGCAAGTTCTATCAGTCGATTTCAACAGAAGAGCTTGAAAAAGCGTTCAAAGACATCGACGAGCTTGAAAAAAGCCCGATCCCGGCGAGAAAGCTCAAAATTTACAACGAATACGCTCCCGATTTTATAATCCTTGCTATGATTCTTATTCTTCTTGCCAGAATTTTCTCAATTATATTCAAGGTCTATCCGGAGGTGGAAAGATGAGGTTCAATGACTGGAGAATTCTTCTTTCCGCTGTCGTGTGGATTCCGCTTCTTGTTTTCTGGATCGTTTACTGCACGAAAAAATGCAATGATTTTAAGAAGTTCTTTGCGAAATCCCAGTTAAAGAAAGCTGTGGTTGCAGGAAGTAAAAACCTGGTCTTGAAACGGATCCTTATGTTTACGGCAATTTCTCTTTTCACAGTTGCGGCGGCTCGGCCGATGACAGGTGGAGAAGAGATCAACACAAACTCAACAGGTATCGATATCGCCGTTGTTTTCGACGTGAGCCTCAGCATGTTTGCCGAGGATGAGAACGGACCACGTTTCGAAAAAGGGAAAATGATGCTCATCGATGTTCTTAATTCGCTCGGAGGCGACCGCGTCGCGATAATTCCTTTTGCCGGAGCCGCTTTCCTGCAGCTGCCGCTCACAGACGACTACGAAACCTTGCAGACTGTTGTTTCGGTGCTTGAACCGGGAATGATCGAGCGTCAGGGGACTGCGCTCGGAACGGCGATGGAACTTGCCGCCGACACTTTGAAATCCTCTCCTGAAACTTCCGACAAAATGATAATAATAATTTCTGACGGCGAAGACCCGTCGCTTGATTTCGGCAAGATGAAAGAACTGGTTGAAAAAGAGAATATCCATCTCGCGCTTCTTCCGCTCGGAACCGAGGACGGCGCTCCGGTCAAAATCGGAGACAGCTATCTGAAAGACAAAAGAAATCAGACAGTTATCTCAAAAATCGATAAAGGTTTCTTCGACAAGTGCATCTCGGTTTTGGGTGCAGTTGAAATCAAAAAGGGGGACACTCTGAGCTCTTACATCAAAAACTTCAAAAAGAGTTCACGCGGCGAAAGCAGGATCGTGAACATCTACAAGGAACGGTTCCAGATCCCGCTTCTTTTCGGAATAATCGTCTTTTTTGTCTACTATCTTCTCTCTTTTGCGGGACGTGGAGGCAAACATGAAAAATAGATTCTCGCTTCTGTTGATTTTTATGTTTATGCCATTGTTTTTACAGGCATTTTCTCTTTTTGAAAAAGAGGCTCCAGAAAGCTGCGAAGGAAGAAAAAAATATGCCGTCGGCGAGATGGCGGAAGCCGAAAACGAGTTTTCGAAAGCCTCGAAACGCTTGGAAAATAACGCCGAAGCATATTACGACTTGGGAAATGCACTGCAGAGCCAGCAGAAATTTGAAGAGGCTTTAGGCGCATACCAGAAGTCGCTTGAAACTGGGAAGACGACCGAAAATCTCCGCTCGAAGATATTCCACAACATGGGAAACTCCTTGGCAGGGCTCGGAAAGTATCAGGATGCCGAAAAATTCTACATGAAATCGCTCGAAGAGGAACCGAGCAAGGAATCTGCCGAAAATCTTGAAATTGTGCGCAGGATCATCGCGCAGCAGAAAGAGCAGGAAGAACAGCAGAAACAGCAACAGGAAAACCAGGATCAGCAGGATCAAGAAAATAAAGAGCAGAATCAGGAACAGCAGGATCAGGAAGAAAAGGAAAAACAGGACGAAAAAGAACAGAATGAGAATCCTGATGATGAACAAAAAGATGAACAAAATCAAGAGTCTGCTGAACAAAATGATGAAAATAACGAAGGAAACGACGACGAGCAGAATTCCGATATGAACGACGAAGATAACGAAACTCAGGACGAAGAAAACCAGAGCTCAACTGCAGAAGCCGAAGAACAGGATGACGAGCAGCAAAACGACGACAAACCGAAGGAAAGTTCCGTTCTGAAGCAGTTCAAACAGCGGAAAAATTTGCAAATATCTCCTTTCATGCTAAAGAAGGAGCAAAAGTCGGATAGTGATCAGACTTGGTGATTTTTGAGGAAAAATTGAGTAATTTTATTATAAAAAAAACGGTCTTTGCGGCATTGATTTTATTGCCGTTTTTCGCTTTTGCGCAGTCGATAACGCTTTCGACTGACAGCGAGATAGTCCAAACTGACGCTCTTTTCGGATTCGTTCTCACGGCGGAAGGTTCGTTCGATTCGATTGAAGAACCAGATTTTGCCAATTTCACGGTCGAAAACCGCTCGCAGTCGCAGTCAAATTCAATTAGCATAATCAACGGAAAATTCGAGAAAAAAAGCTCGATCACTTATTCCTATGCTTTGAGAGCCAACAAGGCTGGCGTTTTTGAGATCGGCCCCGCATCACTCAAAGTAAAAGGCAAAACGATAAAATCGAACAAAGTTACTATTACCGTAACAGGGCAGGGCGGAGGTAATGCTAAGGCAAATTCGAATAGTGCCCGGAATGTGCCTCAAAATGAAGCGGAAGCAGATGCAACAAATGAAAATTATTACGAAAAACGCGCAAGTTCACTGATGTCGCCTTTGAGCGAATGGGAAAAGAAAACGCCCGATTATTTTATCAGGACCATCATAAATCCCGCAAACGATCTTTATGCCGGCGAGCCGCTGAGTGTCAGTTATTATCTTTTTGTAAAGCCGAATTCGATAAGCGACGTCAATTTCTACAAACTTCCCGTTTTCGAGAACTGCTGGAAAGACGAGAAAGCGGAAACACGGCTTAATTTCAAGAGGATAAGCATTGACGGAAAAGTTTACGACTACGCACCGATAAAAACCTACATTCTGATTCCTGACGGAACAACCGATACGATAGAAGGAACACAGATGATAATGGATGTCATCACAGGCTCGTTTTTCTCGACAAGAAAAGCGACGATTTCTTCTGTCGGCGTGAAAGTTCCGCTTAAGCCGATGCCTGAAAAAGAGATGCATAAAAACGGCGTTTTCGGCGATTTTACTGTTTCGGCAGACAAGGAAAGCATTGTGCTTGACAAAGACAATATGCTTAAAACACTGGTTTTTTCGATCAGAGGATGCGGAAATTTCCAGGATGCCGAAATAGCGCTTGAAAGCAATCCGAATCTCAAAATATTCTCGCCTGAAATAAATTCTTCGGTTTCCGTCACTCCGAAAGGCTACTGCGGAACAAAAACCTACAAATTTATGGTAAAAGGTCTGAAAAAAGGCGAGACTTCGATAAAAGTGAAAGGATTCGAGTTTTTCAGCCGCGAAAACGGCTGGCGCAATCCCGGTCTTGCCGAAATCCAAGTGAATGTCAAAGAAACAAGCGGTGTCGAAGACAATTCCGCAGAGGAAAGGGAAGCCGTTTCCTTCGAGCTTCTGAAGGAACTTCCGGCAAATGTCAAAAAGTATGAAATCAGCCCGCTCACCGAAAAAAAATGGTTCATGCTCGCGATACTGATTCCGTTTGCGATCGTGCTTGCCGCATTTATTATAAGAATGAAAGTTAAAATGAGATCCTACAGAGCTCTTTCAACAGGCGCGAAAATGAATAAGTGGAAAAATAAAATCATAAACGCAAAAGATTCCGCCGAGCTTCTGAACGATTTTTACGATGCACTGGAAGACCTTTACGGAATAAAGATCAAAGGCGAGCGTATCAATTCATTGAAGCAGAAATACGGCGAAAAAACTGACAAAATCACTGATTTTATCAGGACCATAGAAGAAATATCGTATTCCGGTATCACAGGCGCCGACATTTCCTCTTTGAAAGAAGAGGCTATAAAACTTCTGGATCCGAGAGGTTTTGCAAAATGATGAAAAAAATAATTTTGATTTTCGCGCTTCTTTTCTCGGTTTCGCTTTCAGCCGATGACGGATTTTCGCTTTACATCAAAAAGGATTACACCGGCGCATACAACGCTTTTTACTCGAAATTTGTTGAGAACAACAACGATCCGCTCTATTCCTATAATCTGGGCGTAACTTCGGAAGCTTTGGGCAAAAAAGGGGAGGCGCTCTATTTTTACCTGCAAGCCCTCCAGAACGCGCCTGATTTCCCTGAGGCGAAAAACAACCTCGATATCGTGGCTAAAGACCTCGAAATTTCGATCCCGAAAGCTTTGACAACTCCTGTTTTCGCGGTCGACGCTCTTCTTGTTATTTTCTTTATTTCGCTTTACGCATTCGCCGCAATACTTTCGATCCTCTGCTTTAAAAGCGACTGGCGGCTTAAAACAGTGCTTCTCCCTGTTTTCCTCGTCATGTGTGTCAGCGCAACTTTATATTACCTTAATTACAACGAAAATCTTAAAGAAAACTGGGCTGTTGCTGTAAAAGGCGAAGTTCTTAGAAGCGGTCCAGACTCGTCGCTCAAGGAAATAGGAAAAATCAGGGAAGGCGAAATAATAAATGTCGTTTCGTCAAGCGGCTCATGGTACAAGGTAAAAGGTTTTCAGGACAATGTCGAAGGCTGGGTTGAACTCGGCTCGATCCGAGCAGTCAAGAGAGGGACTTTATGATGAAAAAAATATTATTGGTTATATGTCTGGCTAATATTCTACTGCTTTTTTCTTGCAGCAAAACTCCGGTTATAAAAAGCACAGAGTCTGATGCCGACAAAATATATCAGGAAGGGTTGTTTTATCTTGAAAAAGGTGATCTGACCAATGCCGAAGCAAGGTTTATGAAAGTTATTTCCGATTTCAGCTACAGTAAATACGAGCCTTTCGCGACTGTCGCTCTTGGTAAAACTTATTATAAAAAGGAAGAATATATGTCGGCAATAACGGTTTTCGATACATTTCTGAAGCGTCATCCGAACCATGAATCGGCACCGGAAGCTCTTCTTTACAAGGCGCACAGCTATCTTGCGCAGAAGCCTTCCGACTTTTTTGTTCTGCCGAATCCTGCAGAACGCGATATTTCGGTAGTTGAAACGGCTGTTGTGATTTATAGGGAATATCTTGAGAAATATCCTGAAGATAAAAACAGAGATGAAGGTGAAAAGAAACTTGAAGAGGCGGAAGGAATTCTCATTGAAAAGGATCTGAGAATAGCCGAATTTTACGCAAAAAGAAAAAAATGTGCCGGCGTATTCTTAAGACTTCAGCACATCGAAGGAAATTTCAAAGTTACGGCTGACAAAAATCTGAAAAGAATTGAGGAACTCAATAAAAAATGTCCGCCGAAATCAAAGGAGGAATACTTCAAAATAGAAAGCAAAGATGAAAAAGAAGGTGCTGAGGAATCGGAAAATGAATCTGGAAACGAGCAGAAACAAGAAGAGACTTCTGATGAAAATGACAAGTAAAATCAGTCTTTTATTCTTTGCGGCGCTAGTTTTTTCTCTTGTTTTTACAGGCTGCTCGCTGCCGGAAGAAGAAAAAAAAGATGTTCTAAAAATCCTTGAAATAAGAGAAAGTCTTTCAAATAACGGACAGACTAACAAACTTGCTATTCTGCTCACCGACGATTTTCCTAACAGAAAAGAATATCTGGATCAGCTCAAATACAGGAACTTTTATTTTACCGAATACGATTATTCAATAAATTCAATAAATTTCACATTTTACAATCGTTTGACAAAAAGCATCCAAGCCATTGTTGATTTTGATCTCACATTCAAAGTTCCGGAAGATCCGGCTGCGACGATACTTTTCGGCAGAGTTGAAAAGGTAAATCTTGTAAAGGAAAAAATAGGCTGGAAAATCGATAGCATAGAAGAAGTTAAGGATAGCGGAAGAAAAATAGCTCCACAGCTTGTCCACGATATTTTTTATCCTCTCGACACGAGAAAAACAGCACTCTCAAACAATGATTTTCAGCTTTTTGAGAGTGTAATCCATCCAGATTTCGTTTCGAGAAATGAACTTTTGTCAGATTTTAAAGAAAACGCCGAAGTGTTTTCCGACATAAATTACGCCCTGAAAGGCAGAAAGCTGATATCAGTTTCCACAGATGAAAAAAATGCTGAAGTTATTCAGTATTTTGACCTTGCTTTCAAAACAAAAGAGGGTGGTGTGTCTGAAAAACTCGAAAATCAAAAAGAAGTTGTTTCACTGAAAAAAAGTGATGACGGAACTTGGAAGATAATCGGCGGACTTAGATAAATTAGTTATTGAAAACCAATCCGAAAATAATTTCTGCGAAATCTTCGGGAAGTTTTGAACCGGTTTCCTTGCAGTTGAGAATGTCAGCAGCCATAAGCGCAAGATAGCGGTACATTGCGTGCTGTGAAGTAAGTTTGAAGCCTTTTTTGCTCTTTACATAAGTATCAAACATAACCGCAAATTTCTCTCTGAATTCTTTGAGAAGAACGGGTCTGTCCTTCGGATCTTCAATAAGATAGAAAGGTGGAACGTCTGTCTTCATGAAGTATTCCGCAATCTGTCCGGCTGTCGTGAGAATTTTCATTTCAGCAGGAATTGAAGGGGGGAATTTGAGAGAAACGATCGCGTTGATTTCGGTCGTTACCAGTGATTGTGCAGCTGCGATGAGCTCGTCTTTGCCTTTGAAATAGTGGTAAAGTGTCGGTGCCGTGATACCGAGTTCTTTTGCGATAAGGTTCATAGTGATGTCTTCTTCCGAAGATCTGAAAAGAAGGTCTCTTGCCTTTTCAATAATTCTGTTTTTAATGCTTTCTTTCATTGTTTCCTCCTTTGTTAAAAAAACTAAAGCGCATTATATTAAGATAGCCGAAAATTCTTTTTGAAAAGAACATTAAATTATGCGAAAACATGATTACTATAAAAAATATAAAAAGTAAACAAAAATTTACTATAGTAATTTTTCTCAAATTTCGCCAATTGCCAGATAGCTTAGATGGAAAATGGATAAAAGCTGATTTTTTGAATTTTTAAAAATGATTGTCTGGTAATATTTGTATAAATTTAAGGTGCATCGTAAAATTTCCTATTGCAGAATCAGCCGGTAAAATTTGACTCTTTTGCGATGTAAAATATATTTCCGCGGTATGTTTTTCATGAGGTTGAAAAAATGTCGAAAAAACTGGTTTCAATCGTAATTCCTGTTTACAACGAAGAACAAATTTTGGAATCGGCTGTCGAAAATCTGAAAAAAACTATTTCTGAATTTTCCGATGACTTTGATTTTGAGCTGATTCTTGCCGAAAACGGAAGTAAAGACAATACATTAGCAAAAGGTGAGGAACTTTCGAAACAGGATTCTTTTGTAACGATTTTCCACCACCCGGAGCCTGACTACGGGCTTGCGCTTCAGGCCGGCATACGCCGCGCGAAAGGGGAGATTGTCGTCTGCGACGAGATAGATCTGTGTCTTCCCGAATTTTACAGAGACGCACTCAAAATTTTCAAAGAGGGCGGGGCAGAGATGGTTGTCGGCTCAAAAAGGGCGAAGGGTGCCAACGACCAGAGACCTCTCGGACGCAGGTTTGCGACATTCATTCTCAACATGATGCTGAAAATTCTTCTCGGACTCAAAGGAACTGACACTCATGGCGTGAAAGCCTTTGTTAAAGAACCGCTCATGCCGGTTATGGACAAATGCCTCGTCGGCAAAGATATTTTCGCAAGTGAATTCGTTATCCGTGCAGAGCGCACCGGCATAAAAATTGCAGAAGTTCCCGTTTCTCTCGACGAAAAACGCGCTCCTTCAATCAATTTGATCAAAAGAGTCCCGAAAGTTCTCTCGAATTTAGCTTATCTTTTCTGGAATATCAGAATCAAAAAGGATTGATCTTATTAAGATTTCTTATCTTCTCTTCATAATCGCGACGACTATGAAAACGAGGCAGGTGAGGACAACGATGATGACGGGAATAACCATCGACATGCCTGACGAGGAAACTTTTACTTCGTCCCACATATTGTTGAGGCGGAGCATCTGCTCGTCGTCGAAGTGCTTCATGATCGCGCAGCGTGCAACGATGTCTTGAGTCGGATACTGGGTCGAGCACTGTCTGCCGATAACGTCGGTGATGACTGTGAAATCGGCCTTTTCTTCAGCCGCGTCGGTGGTTTTGTTCGCAAAGAAGTAGTTGAGGTCGTTCTTGTAAAGGGTGACGTTCTCTTCTTTGTGCATTCCGGTTACGTTGTCGTCCTTGTCGTAGTCGGGGTAGAGGAAGTTGTAGGTGCCGTCAGCGTTTTTGAATTTGTTGAGTTCCTCTTCGCTGAGTTCGCCGACATATTTGTCGCAGTAGTATTTGCCGCTTTCTTTGTCGAGGAAGGGTTTTGCTTCTTCTTCCTCTTCTTCGCCTTCGGCTTCAGCTTTTTCTTCACCTTCAGCAGGTTTTTCTTCGGCTTTTTCAGCTTCGCCTTCTTTCGGAGCTTCGCATTCGACCATGACGTAGGTTCCGTAGTTGTCAACGCAGTTTTCGAACATTTCGTTGCCTGCGATTACGCTGGTGTAGCCGATGAAATCCATGTTAGCTTTAGCGTTTTCGGGCTGTGCAAGGAAGTTGATGAACTCCTGGGCAAGCGGAACATTGGCGCCTTTGGGCATTACCCAGCCGTCAAACCAGATGTTGCTGCCTTCTTCGGGAACCGCGTAGTAAAGTTCCGCGCCGTTTTCGTCTTCGTCAGCTGTGTCGAGAGTGTAGACAGCGTCGCCGCTCCATGCGAAGTTGATGGCGATTTTGCCGGTAGCCATATCTTTTTTACCGCTGTCGACTTCGAATCCGTAGATGTTTTCTTTGAGGATCGAAAGCGCTTCTTCGACTTTGTTTACCGATTCTTCGTCAGTTCTGTTGAAGATCTCGACTACTTTGTCGGTATACTGCGCTTTTGTGAGTGATCCGGACTCATACGATTTTCTGAGCGTTGCAAGTTCTTCGCTGTAAACGTATCCGAGTGCAAGAGCGTAGGTGTCACGGATGGAATCTTTAATAGTTCCAAGGTTTTTGACGTATTCTTTCCAGATGAAGCTCCAGTGCTTTTCATCGCCTTCGGTATAGCCCGGAAGTTTCGTGATGACTTCGGGATTGTAGACAAAACCCATCGTTCCCCACATGTAGCCTGTAGCGTAATCCTGCCAGCCGTATTTTTTGAAAAGGTCGACGATGAACTTCGACGCGTTGTCATAGTAGCCGTTGATGTAGCCGAGTTTGCCTTCTTGGATGGTGTAGTCGTATTTTTCGACCATTCCTTCAAGGATCATCTTCTGAACCATGTAGTCAGACGGGCAGACAAGGTCGTAAGCGTAGGTGTAGGAGCCGTCTTCCGCTTTAGTTCTTGTGAGCATGAGCTCGTTGTACATATTTTCAAGCGTTCCGAAAGTGGAGTATTTGACTTTAACGTCAAGATTGAACTTCTCTTTGCAGTGCTGTTCGAATTTCTTAATTAAATCAACGCTTTCACCGCTACCGTCATCGATAGAGATGTAATCCTCCCAGTTATAGACCTTGAGCTCTATAACTTCGCCTTCGCCGTAGAGCGTAAGAAGGCTGAACAAAAGTGAAAAAGAAACAAAAAATTTGAAAAATCTTTTCATCTAGATCCCTCCCGTTTAGATTTTCTGTTTTGTATAAACGAATAAATGACCACGTATGCGATCATTACAACAAAAATTATAGCGAAAAGAGCCCTGAGCGCAGGGACGGACGAACTTTTGCCGCCCTTTGCATAGGCATCGTAGACATAAGTCGAAATCGTCTTGAAAGTCGAAGGTTTCGTGAAACTCGTGATGATGTAATCGTCAAGCGAAATGTTTATCGCAAGAAGGAAACCCGAAATGATTCCGGGGAGAATTTCAGGAATAACGATGAGGAAGATCGCCTTAGTCGGTGTTGCACCGAGATCAAGGACAGCTTCGTAGAGGTTGTTGTCCATCTGTTTGAGCTTAGGTATTACCGAAAGAACGACAAAAGGAATCGTGAGGACTACATGCCCGATGAGAAGAGAGGCGTAAGTTCTGCCGAATGCAAACATCGTGCAGATGAGGGCGATTGAAATCGCGGTGACGACTTCGGCATTTATCATCGGGATTTTTGTGAGGACATTCATTGCCCTGTTCACGCGGTGATTCGAGTAGTAAATGCCGATAGCGCCCATTGTTCCAAGAACTGTCGAGATAAATCCGGCGACAAGTGCGAGAACGAGCGTGTTGACGACCGTTTCCATGAGGTCGGAATTGTTCCAGAGCTTGACATAAAGGTCGAAACCCCAGTCAGGCGACCAGATCCCGATTTCGCGCGACATGTTGAAACTGTAGACGAAAAGGAGAAGAATCGGCGCGTAGAGAAGGAAAAGCACCAGAGTTATGTAGCTTCCGCTGAGTATTTTCTTTACCATAAGTTAGCCCTCCCTGCGCTTTCGTCCTTTTCTTCGGTGAATTTGCCGCTAAGGAACATCGAAATGAAAATTATTACAAGGAGAACAAGCGCGATCGTGCTGCCCGCGTGCCAGTTGTGCATCGTGAGGAACTGGGTCTCGATAAGTTTTCCGACGATCGTGACGTTGCCGTTGCCGAGCGTATCGCTGATGACGTAACTTGTCGTCGTCGGAAGAAGGACCATCGAAACCGCGCTGACGATACCCGGCATCGAAAGGGGAAGGGTGACCGAAACAAAAGTCTTCCACGGTTTCGCGCCCAGGTCCGCACTTGCTTCGGCATAGCTTTTGTCGATTTTCAGAATGACCGAGTAAAGCGGCATGATGACGAACGGAAGATAGTCGTAAACCATGCCGATAAGGGTGTTCACAAAGCTGAAACTGTTCGATTTGTACATTCCGATAAAGTAAAGCAGTTCTTTCATCGCGGCTGTTCTAAGAACGAAGTTGATCCAGAGCGGGAGAATGAAGAGAATAAGAAGAACGCCCCCTTTGTTGAATTTCGATTTCGCGAGGATGTATGCGACCGGATAAGCGATGAGAAGGCTTATGACAGTCGTGATTATCGCAAGGCCGAAACTTACGAAAAGGACTCTGATATTCGCCTGTTTCGAGAAGAAATCCGAGAAGTTGGAGACCGCGAACGAGACCGGTTCTCCCGCGATCGTGAAAGTCTCGCTCCCTGCCGGAACTTTCTTCGTGAAAGCATACAAAATTATAAGCAGAAGCGGTATGACGACGAACGCGATAAGAAAAACCGCGTAGGGGATACCTAGCTGCTTTCTTGAAAATTTAAGTCCGCTCATTTCTTTTCCACCGCCTTCAAAGTAAGTTTGATCTTATCTTTCGGGATCTTGACGCTGACACGGTCGTTTTCGTTCCAGAGGTATTCGGTGTCGCAGACGATCTCTTCCTCTTCTTCATCGGTGCAGATTATGATCTGGTAGTGGTCGCCTTTGTAAACTATTGAAATTATTGAACCTCTTGCATCGCCGTCAACATCGTTGTCGATGATTTCGATATCTTTGAGACCGACTTCGACTTTGACTTCGATGTTGGTGAGGTCAAGTTTTTCGCCGGTTGCGGTGATGACATATCCTTCGGAATCAAGGTGAGAACCGGGGTAGAGCTGGGTGACATCGCACTCGAAAGCGCCTTCCGCGAAGTGGACTTTGTTGATTTTGTCGATATATCCGTCGTAAACGTTCGAAACGAAGTCGCGTTTCATGATGTGGATGTTGTCGGGGCTTACGCGGATCCCGATCGTTTCTCCGATTTTAGCCTCTTTCGTCGACTGGATCATAACTTCGCTTTTGCCGACCATCATGATCATTTCGTAGTGGACGCCTTTGAAAATAGAGGAGACGATCTGACCGGAAACGATTCCCTGTTCTGGAAGAACAACTTCGACATCCTCAGGTCTGACGACGACATCGACTTTCGCGTTGATCTCGAAATCATCGACGCAGTCAAAAACCTTGTTGATGAATTTTACCTTTCTGTCGCCTACGATCGTGCCGTTGTAGATGTTGCTCTCGCCGATAAAGTCGGCTACGAAAGCGTTCGCGGGCTCGTTGTAGATATCCTGCGGAGTTCCGACCTGCTGTATCTCACCGTCCTTCATAACGACGATCCTGTCGCTCATCGTGAGGGCTTCTTCCTGGTCG
Source organism: bacterium UBP6_UBA1177 (assembly GCA_002310995.1). Taxonomy (GTDB): domain Bacteria; phylum UBP6; class UBA1177; order UBA1177; family UBA1177; genus UBA1177. Next base: position 24,455 of record DBYV01000017.1, read on the forward strand.
TGCGTGACGTAGATGAAGGTTATTCCGAGTTTTCTCTGCATATCTTTGAGCTCGAGCTGCATATCCTTTCTCATTTTAAGGTCAAGCGCGCCCAGCGGCTCGTCAAGGAGGAGGATCTCAGGTTCGTTGACGATAGCGCGGGCGATCGCGATTCTCTGCTGCTGGCCGCCGGAAAGGGTTGTGACTTTTCTTTTCTCGAATTCCTCGAGGTCGACCATCTGGAGTGCCTTGCTGACTTTTTTGTCGATTTCAGACTTCTTGAGATGCTCCAGTCTTTCGACCATGTTCCCGTTTTTATCTCTGAACGAAGTTTTTACTTTCTTGAGTTTGAGGCCGAAAGC
>DBYV01000052.1 GCA_002310995.1 bacterium UBP6_UBA1177
TTTGAATGTCAAGTTTTTTCTTCAATTTTTGCAACTGTCTCCTGGGACAAATTTAAAAAACTGGTGTTTTTATTGAGTTTTTGTAAAATACAGTGTTTTTGGAATTGAAACTTAGCGAGGTTCCAGATGAAGAAAATCACGACAGTTTTTTATGTTTTTGCCGTTCTGGCGCTTTTTGTGCTGATGACGGGCTGCGGCAGTTCAAAAAAGGAAACAGTTGAGGGTGATACCTTAACGGATGTCGACAATGACATTGCAGCTGACGGCGATGTTGATGCCGACGCGGATGACACTGACGAAACCGAAGATGCGGATAGCGAAAACACTGAACCGGGCGATGATGACGATACAATTTCTGATGCTGAAAGTGTTTCAGACGATAACGACATTGACAGCAAACCAGAGGAAGATATATGTGCAACATTCAATGAACTTTGTATAACAATGAACAATATGTGGTCACCAAGGTCACCTGATCAGATGCTGATCACTGATGCATCTCCATACTGCAGAAACCTGACAGCATACGGTTTCGATGACTGGAGACTGCCGACAATCAGCGAACTCAGAACACTGATCCAGAATTGTCCTAATACGGAGACAGGAGGGCAGTGCGAACTTACGGACAGTTGTTCGGATTACAAAGAATGTTGGACAAAGAGCGATTGTTTCTCTGATTTTTGCCCTTCAGGGGGCGATTACAGCAAGTTCGGTGACACTGGTTGGTACTGGTCTTCTTCCGGTTATCAGCCGCCGTCAGCAGAGATAGATGATCGTGGAAGTGCGTATGGTGTTAACTTCAGCGATGCTACAATGGCTAACACAATAGGCTGGGTTCCAATGAATGTTCGCTGCATCCGAAAAATCGACGGCTATAATGAGAATGTCGGATGCAGTGCACTTGAAGGTAAAATGTGGTCTTCAGAAAAATCAGCTTATTTGATGAGCCATAAAAGTGTGGCTGAAGCCTGCGATAATTTGACTGAGTGCGGATTCAGTGACTGGCATCTGCCGACAATCAGCGAACTTAGGACGCTTATCCGCAACTGTGACAGCACTGCAACCGGCGGAGAATGCGGTGTTACAGATGAGTGCCTTTCAAAAAAGGATTGCTGGGCGCAAAATGTATGTTCTTCCTGTCCTCGTGATGCAAGTGGCAAATACAGCAAACTTGGCGATAATGGTCTTTTTCTTTCTTCTTCCGTTTCATCTGATTATTCTAACGAAAGTTACCATTACCATGTCGATTTCCTTTATGGTAACGTCTACAGTAAATCTGCTAATCATGATGAATATTTTTACCGGTGCGTCAGAAAATATTCCGAGGACGAAATCAGCGACGAAGGCTGTATGTCAGGTAAAGACAAGTGCATAAACTCCCAATCGCTGCACTGCGAGGATAGTTTTTGGATTCCGGAAGAATACTGCGACTACACTTGTGATCCATCGACAGGAAAATGCCTCGAGGCAGAATGTGTTTCGGACGAATACAGCTGTGGAGAAGGAAATCCTTCGACAAAATCCAGATATTGCAAAAAAGGTCATTGGAAAATCAAAAATTGCGAAGGAGAATGTGAGCCGTCAACGGGAAGATGCAAAGATGTCTGTCACAATGTGGAAGGAAAAATGTGGTCGCCGTTGGCTACAGAAACAATTTATGATGCGAATATGAACTGGCAAAACGCCACAAATTATTGCGAAAATCTGACTGCTTGCGGATATTCCGACTGGCATCTGCCGACTATAAACGAGCTCAGAACACTGATCCAGAACTGTTCGGAGACGGAAACAGGCGGTGCATGCGGTGTTACCGACAGCTGTCTTGAATCGGATTGCTACACAAGCAGTGATTGTGCGCCCAATAATTATGTTATTATGAACGGTTATTTCAGCAAGTTGGGAGACGCAAAGATATTGTGGTCTTCTTCCAACTATCTAAATAGCTCTGCATGGATCGCTGACTTCAGATCCGGAGGAATATTCTCCAGTTCAAAGTCATCATTTGATTCCAAATATGTCCGCTGCGTGAGATAAGCGAAGCTAATTCCCGCAAATATTCTCTTTTTCTTCGTAGTTAAGGCCCGAATTATGACAATTCGCGAAAGCAATCTTGCAATTTGGCAAAATTTCATTCGGTAATTTGGCTAGTTTTTATTCGGTGTTTTGGCTTTAAAACTTCTTCAGGATTTCAGATTTGCTGGAAAATGTCGTGGAAAGCAGATTGTTCTTAAAAAGTGCCTACAGGTGACACTTTTTAAGAATCCGTTGGTTGAGGTAAATTTATTTTCCAATGTCCACTTTTATCGGGACCTATACGTTCAATCAAGTTAAGTTCTTTTAACTGGCTAAACAATCGTTCTGCCTGACGTTTGCTTATTCCTAAACTTTCGCTTGCTGCAACAGCAGAAATACTTGGGTTTTCAAAGATTAAATCTAATAATTTTTTAGCATTTACACCGACATTTACACCGACGTTTACACCGACGTTTACACCGACATTTACTATGCTTTTCTGAATCTTTTTCACCAAAGGAAGAGTCACTATCGTTTTACTCGGGCTGTTTTCGCCAAAACATTCTTCAATTACAGGCTCGCTTAATCCTGCGGTTTCCCACGTTTCAAAAATATCGGGAACACCGCTTCCTGCATGCTCTCCGAAACCAATCAGATTCAACATTTTCATAATATTTGCATTTCTCGGCTCGGAATCTCCGCCGCGAAGCATCTGTTTTTTCCCGACAATCGCTGTTCCGGGATTTTTGAGAACGATCTTGTCAGGATATTTGTCGATAACAATACCTCGGGGCAAAAAATAATCGGCATTTACAAGACAGTTGACGAGTGCTTCTCGGACGGATTTGTGAATAATTGTTTCATCAACTCTCACCATGCCGTCAAGCTGAAAAGGCTTTTCAAGATCTCTTGTCAGTTTGGCGGAAACCATAGTGAAAAAATCAAACACATTTCCCGTCCAATCCGGCGACTGTGACTGAATTCTGTCTGTCCATCTGACAGAAGGCAGAGCATGATCTTTGTAATCTAAAAAGAAATTCGGATACTCTCTTGTAATAGTGTGTTCCAATCCGAACATCAGAAGTCCGGCGCAGGTCGGATGCATGTATTTATCCCTCAAATCGTTGCCTGCCGCCCCGATTCGTTCCAAAAATTCATCATCCGGAAGTTTCGCCCATGCATTTCCGCGATGTTCGTTTTCAAACCAGATGCGATATGATTTGACAGATTCTTTGTCAAACACGGAAAGATCAAGATTTTCCAGAATTTTCATGTCTGTTGTCAATCTGCTCTGATCACGGAGCATTGCTTGAACTTCGTCTCTGGTGCAATGGTAATCGCCTTCCAGCGTTCTTTTGAAAGTGCCTTTATACATATCTCCGTTTATATAGACAGGTTTATGCTCTCTACTTGCAGCCGGGACATTAATGACCACAATCACTGAATCCGCGATTTCGTAAATATTGACATCCCTTTCATCAAGAAGATTAACACTTACTTTCTTGGAATCGTTGATCTGATTCCAAAAATTCTTTATCAGTTTGGGAGCATCTTTCATGCCGGTCGCAAACCAAGAACCGTCTTTTCTTTCGCGGACTCCGCAGATAATCACACCTCCGTAAGTGTTTGCCATCGCTGAATAAGTTTCCCACAAATTTTGAGGAAGACCTCCTTCCGCGGCCTTAACTTCGCGCCGATTGTCTTCTCTATATTTATCAAACTTTTCAATAACAAAAACTTCATTCATGGCTTCAAATCACCCTTAACAAAATAATTTAGATATTCCAATAAACACCAATAACTACAATATTATATCGACAAATTTTATAAATAAAAGTAAAAATATTTAAATATCTAATATTTGAAAAAGAGAGATTATTTTGAGATTGTCTTAAAAACTACATTAAAAGGCTCGAAAGGACAATCAAACATCCCATGCTCCAACCGAATCACATTGCTCAACATGACGAATAGCATCAGCGCAAACATTTTGCGGAAAGTGCGGTTTTGGGCAAAAAAAATTTTGCTTTATACCAAAGATTACCAGAAAGAGGGCGATGTTCTGTGTATTCCTGCTTATTTCGCGTGGCTTTTGTGATTTATTGCCAAAACATAGAATTTTTATAAAATATTACGGTTTGAAAATTGAAACTTCGCGAGGTTCCAAATGAAGAAAATCACGACACTTTTTTATGCTCTGGCAATTCTATTGCTTTTTATTCTGATAACCGGCTGCAACCACTCAAAAAAGGAGCCGGAAACCGGTGAAACGGCGGATAACGATGCCGATACTGGTAAAAAAGAACTTCCCGAATGCAGTCCGGAAAGCGGAACCCCGTGCAAAGATTCGTTAAGCGGATTGGTGTGGTCTGCGAAATCTCACGGCGTAATGTATGCGCATGATGCCTCATCTTACTGCCTCAATCTTTCCGAGGACGGCTTTTCCGGCTGGCGGCTTCCGTCGATTGACGAGCTCAGAACATTGATCAGGAATTGTTGGAAAACATACACGGGCGGCGAATGCAGAGTTTCTCTGGAGGAGTGTCGCGAAAGCAGCTGCGAAGATGATGCCTGCGCAGGCTGTTCCTCTGATTTAAGCGGCAAATATAGTAAATTAGGCGACAACGAAATACTTTGGTCTGCTTCTGCTCCGCCTGATTTTACAGATTGCAGCTGGATTATCGATTTCGGTGACGGCGGCATAAAAATTGATTCTTCATATTGGGATTTCAGGACACGTTGCGTAAGGGATGCTTCCAATGAGGACAGCGGAGCCGGAGAAAACAGCGGTTTGGACAAGGTTTGCATTAAATTTGACGGCAAAATATGGTCGAACCGTGTCATATCAATCTGGTCTGATGCAGTGGATTACTGCGAGAATCTGACCGAATGCGGGATTTCCGACTGGCATCTGCCCACAATTGACGAGCTCCGCACTTTGGTTCGCGGCGGCACTGTCGCAGAAACAGGCGGAACATGCGGTGTTGCAGAGAGCTGCTTAAGTTATGAAGATTGTTATGATTATGACAGCTGCGGCACTATAGTTTCCAGTATTGAAAGTAACGGCAGATACAATGAATTCGGCGATACAAACTGGTTCTGGTCATCTTCCGCTCCGCCAGATAAACCGAACTCTGCGTGGGGTGTCAATTTCTATCACGGCAACTTGAATGCTTACGACAAAGAACATTACACGACAGACGGATGTAATGTTCGCTGTGTGAGCAAGGGAAAAGATAAAGACCCTGACGGATGTGCTTCCGGCGAATACAAATGTCTGCATTCTCAGTCTCTGCGCTGCAAGGACGGTTTCTGGATTCCCGATGAATTCTGCGAAGAAAATGGCTGCGATTCCTCAACCGGAAAATGTAACGGGCCGGAATGTGCACCGGGAGAATACCGGTGCCGGCACTATGAAGAGTCGATATTTGATGATGAGTATGAATATCATTGTCTCAGCGGACATTGGGAAATATATAAAACCTGCGAAGGTAAGTGCAACCCGTTGACTAACAGATGTAATGATTTGTGCTATGAACTGGATGACAGAACATGGTCGTCAACAATGAAGCTCGTAAACTGGGAAGACGCTCTTGATTACTGTAACAACCTGACTGAATGCGGGTATTCCGACTGGCATATGCCATCAATCAGTGAGTTACGCACTTTAATCATGGGATGTTCGGGTACGGAGAGTGGCGGAGAGTGCAAAGTTACAGACGATTGTCTCTCTTCCGGCAATTGTATGAATGATGCCTGCAATGGCTGCACCCGCAATGATTCAAACGATAATTTCTGCAGGATAGGTTTTGAGGGAAGACCTTTATGGTCGTCCTCTACAGATTCCGATACATCCGGCAAAGTGTGGGCTGTAGATTTTTACAGAGCAAATGTCACAACTAACGATAAGACTTCAGTTATACCGAATGCCTTTCGCTGTGTTAGATAATCTCTAATTTCCGCAAATATTCTCTTTTTCTTCGTAGTTAAGGCCCGAATTATGACAATTCGCGAAAGCAATCTTTCGCAAACTCTGAAAAATTTTGAATTTGTGAAAGCAATCTTGCATAAAATTAAAATTTTGCTATGCTGTGTGCCGGAGGTGGGGTATGAAAATCAAAAGAGAAAATTATCTGAAACTCATCAGACCTTATTATGAGGTCGATCTGATAAAGGTCATTACAGGAGTCCGAAGAGCCGGAAAGTCGGTGCTGCTTGAAATGATCCGTGACGAGCTTGCCGAAAAAGGGGTAAAAGGCGATCATATTATTTATCTCAATCTTGAGGATATGGATTTCGAATACATCCAGACAGCCCCAGATCTTAACAAAGAAATAAAAGACAGGATAAATGACGAGGAAAAATACTACATTTTTCTTGATGAAATTCAGCATGTGAAAGATTTTGAAAAGGCTTTGTCATCTTTCCGCGCGACACTGAATGTCTCGCTTTTCGT
>DBYV01000008.1:0-5611 GCA_002310995.1 bacterium UBP6_UBA1177
TCATTCAAAAAAAGCGAATCTTTGCTGGAAGAACTGCGAAAACAGAACGCTTAACGGAGTCCTTATGAAACAATACACTGTTACAGGAATGAGCTGCGCCGCGTGTCAGGCGCGGGTCGAAAAGGCTGTGGCGAAAGTCACAGGAGTTGAATCGGTAAGCGTGAGCCTCCTCACAAATTCGATGGGAGTTGAGGGTTCGGCCTCTGACGAAGCGGTCATCAAAGCAGTTCAAGAGGCGGGTTACGGCGCGAAACCGAAAGAAAATGATTCAAACGACAATGTTCTGAGCGATACAGAAACTCCGAAACTCAAAAAAAGGCTGCTCTCATCCGTGATTTTTCTTCTTGTTCTCATGTACATCACGATGGGGCATCACATGCTGGGTCTGCCGCTTCCCGAGGGGCTTTCGCACAAATATCTGGCCTTGATCCAGATGATCCTTGCGGCAATCGTTATGGTTATAAACCACAAATTTTTCACAAGCGGTTTCCGCTCGGTTTTCCACGGCGCGCCGAATATGGATACATTGGTCGCACTCGGATCAAGTGTCTCTTTCGGCTGGAGTTTTTATGTCCTCTGCCTGATTTTTGCGGACCATCCGGAATGTGCGGAACTTTATCACAATCAGCTTTACTTCGAATCGGCCGCGATGATCCCGGCATTGATAACGGTCGGAAAGATGCTTGAAGCAATTTCGAAAGGAAAAACTACAAACGCTCTCAAAGGGCTCATCGAACTTGCTCCGGCAAAGGCGATTCTTCTTAAAAACGGCGTTGAGACCGAGGTGAAAGCTGAAGAAGTCAAAGTCGGAGATGTTTTCATCGTGCGGCCCGGAGAAAAGATCCCGGTTGACGGAATCGTCATTTCAGGAACAAGCGCGGTCGATGAATCGGCTCTGACGGGCGAATCGGTTCCGGTTGACAAAAACATTGGCTCGAATGTCAGCGCGGCGACTATAAACCAGACGGGACATCTCACCTGCAAAGCGTCAAAAGTGGGCTCAGACACCACCCTGGCTCAGATTATCAAACTTGTTTCCGAGGCTGCGGCTACAAAAGCTCCGATCGCAAGGATCGCAGACAAAGTTTCGGCATATTTCGTTCCGGCCGTAATTTTTATCGCCCTTATTGTCTGCTTCGGCTGGCTCATTGCAGAAGAAACTCTTGCATTCGCGTTGTCTAGAGCGATTTCTGTCCTTGTGATTTCGTGCCCATGCGCTTTAGGCCTGGCAACACCTGTTGCGATAATGGTGGGAAGCGGCGTCGGAGCAAAAAATGGAATACTTTTCAAAAGCGGCGAAGCACTCGAATCGGCCGGAAAAACATCAATCGTCGCGCTCGACAAAACAGGGACCATCACTTCCGGAAAGCCTGAAGTTACCGGCATTATTCCCGCTTCAGGAATCACGGAAGAGGAACTTCTGAAAAAAGCTCTCTCGCTTGAAATAAAAAGCGAACATCCTCTCTCAAAAGCTGTCGTCAAAAAGGCTGAAACACTTGGTTTGAAGGCGTTTGATTCAGCAGATTTCCGCATTCTGCCGGGAAACGGCGTCGAAGCAAAAATCGGAGAGAAAATCCTTCGCGGTGGAAACGAAAAATATATTTCAGAATTTGCAATTCTTCCCGAAAACCTCGTGAAAGCCGCATCAACATTAGCCGAAGCAGGCAAAACACCGCTTTATTTCTGCGAAAACGAAAAAATTCTGGGGATCATCGCAGTCGCAGATAAGATAAAACCCGATTCGGCGAAAGCGATAGAAGAAATGCACAAAATGGGGCTTTCCGTAATAATGCTGACTGGCGACAACGCAAAAACAGCAAAGGCGATTGGCGCGGAAGCGGGAGTTGACGAGGTCATCGCCGGAATTCTGCCCGAAGAAAAAGCAAAAGCGGTCGTCATGCTGCAGAAATACGGAAAAGTCGCTTTCGTGGGTGACGGGATCAACGATTCCCCCGCATTGGCAAAGGCCGATACAGGCATTGCGATAGGTGCCGGAACAGATATTGCGATAGAGAGCGCCGAGATCGTTCTCATGAACAGTTCGCTGCTTGATGCGGCGGCAGCGGTAAGACTCAGCCGCAAAACTCTGAAAAATATACGCGAAAACCTTTTCTGGGCCTTTTTCTACAACATTGTCTGCATACCGCTTGCAGCAGGGCTTTCCGCATGGAAAATGAACCCGATGATAGGCGCCGCGGCGATGAGCCTTTCAAGTTTCACAGTCTGCATGAACGCTTTGAGAATAAATCTATTTAAAATCCATGACTCAGAACACGATAAAACCCTTATCCGAAAGGGGTTTGACGCTAATGAGCTGGAAAAGGAAATATCTGAAAACTTTGGTAAAAAAAGGAGTGAAAAAATGAAAAAAACAGTAAAAATCGAAGGAATGATGTGCCCGCACTGCGAAGCGAGAGTCAAAAAACTGCTTGAAGAAATGCCTTTCGTCGAATCAGCCGATGTCAGCCACAAAACAGGCGAAGCTGTTCTTACACTTTCGGGCGAAATGGATGAAGCCGCTATACGCAAAACCATCGAAGACAACGGATACAAGGTAATATCGGTCGGATAATCGAAATAATTACAAAAACAACTCTTTTTGTGCTATAAACGGGCAGTTTTTTGTTTCGGAGAGAATAATGTTTGATCAAATCGAGATTCTGCCGCTCGGCGGACTGAAGGAAATCGGAAAAAACTGTATGCTTATCAAGGCCGGGAATGACGCGGTAATGATCGACTGCGGTATGGGTTTTCCGGGTAACGACGACTTTATGGAAGATGATTTTTTTATTCCGGACTTCGATATCATCGAGGAACTCGGGATAAATCTGCTCGGCTGCGTGATAACCCACGGCCACGAGGACCACATCGGCGGCGTGCCGTATCTCCTGCAGGAATTTGATGTTCCGGTCTACATGACGAACTTTCCGGCGCTTGTTCTCGCCGAAAGAATTGACCGTTTCGCGGTTTACAAAAAGAATATCCGCACTTTGAATTACAAGCATCCTGAAACTATAAAACTCGGTGATTTTACGATCGAGATGATCGATGTTCCCCATTCTATTCCCGAAGCTAAGGCGCTTGTCATCAAAATCGGCGACTACACGATCCTGCACACCGGCGATTTCAAGTACGAACCGGGCAAAGGCTCTCCTTTTACCGGAAAAATCCCTGAAAATATTGACATTCTCCTTTCAGACAGCACGAATATCGAGCGTCAGGGGCACTCCGAAAGCGAAGAATCGATTCTCGGAAACATCGCAGACATCATTGAAAACGCCACGGGACGCGTAATCGCGACAGGTTTTTCGTCAAATACGACGCGAATCGGCAACATCATCAATATTTCACTGCTCAAAGGCAGAACTGTCGGTCTTCTGGGTCGCAGCGTAAATTCGTATATGCAGATCGCTTCGGAGCTAGGCCACATCAAACTTCCGGCATCGGTCCTCACCGACCAGACGAAGATAAACCGTGTTCCGGAAAACAAGATAACTCTTATCGTTACAGGCTCTCAGGCTGAACCGCGCAGCGTTATGAAAAGAATGAGTCTCGATATGATGAAATCAGTTTCGATAAGATACGGCGACACTATTTTCTTCAGCTCGAAAAACATCCCCGGAAACGAACTTTCTATCGGCAGAATGATTGACAAACTCATCGAAAAAGGAGCTGACGTTTACTACGAAAACACCGATAAGATCCACGTTTCGGGGCACGCTTTTCAGGATGACATCGTTCAGGCTTTCAAAGATGTTCATCCGCGTTACGTCGTGCCTGTACACGGTCACAGAAGGTTTCTGGATCTCAGCGCGAGACTTGCCGAAAAGAACGGTTTCAGCTCGGTCGTAATCAGCGACGGCGACATGCTCTGCTTCAAAAAAGGACGCAGGCCTTTCATTTCGCACACTTTTGAACTTTCGACAAAAGTCGTTTCCAACGGGGAATCGGACCTCATTGATTTCGAGAACATAAAAGAGCGCAAACGTATTGCCAAAGCGGGTTTCATGACAGTTATGATGACTGTAGACTTCTTCTCGAACGAGCTTCTGGCAGCTCCGAGAATAATTTCCGCAGGCATCGCGAATGCGGCAAAAATGAAGCAGATAGAGCGCGAAATAAAGGATATGATCGAAGACTACTTTCACGACGAACTCGCTGACGAGCCGATCTGGAAGGATGTCGAAGAGGATATCCGCATAATGGTGCGCCACTATCTGACGGAACTTACCGACAAAAAGCCGGTCGTTCACGCGATCATCGTAAATCTGGATTAGGAGGATAAAATGGAACAGTTGCTTCTCACACCGTGGCTTGTCTGGATAATCATCGCAGTCGCGGCTTTTATTCTTGAAATTTTTATTCCCGGATTCTGGGTGGCGATTCTGGGTATAGGCGCCCTTGCCGCAGTTCCTCTCGCAGCTCTCGGGGCAGGAACGACATGGCAGATTCTCGTTTTTGCAGTCGTTTCAGTCATAGCAGGAATATTTTTCAGACCGCTCGCCCTTAAATATTTCTTCAAATCGTCCGAAAAACGCGAGGCCAACACCAACGCGATGATCGGAAAAAAGGCAAAAGTCACGGTAAAAATAACCGCCGACACTCTCGGCAAAGTCAAAATCGGAAGCGAAGTCTGGACAGCCCTTCCCGAAAACGAGGAAGCAAGTTTTGAAGAAGGCGAAACAGTTGAAATCACCGCCGTTGACGGTGCAAAAGTTATAGTAAAATCTCATAATTAGGAGGAAAACATGGTTTGGGTAATCGCTGTAATCTGTGTTTTTGCAGTAATCATCATTGCAAAAGGGGCGAAAATCGTTCCTCAGGCAAAAGTAATCATCGTTGAAAGACTCGGAAAGTACCACTGCACGCTTCAGAGCGGCTTCAACATCATCGTTCCCATCATCGACAAGCCGCGCAAAATGGAAACAAGAGTCATGAAGCAGCTCTACGACGGAAGAAAAATCATGGTCACGACTGAGCAGACTTTCATTGATCTGCGTGAAACCGTCCACGATTTTCCGAAGCAGAACGTTATTACGAAAGATAACGTCGTAATCGAGATCGACGCCATTCTTTACTACCAGATCACCGATCCGTTCAAGGCGATGTACGAGATTTCGAACCTTCCCGATGCAATCGAGAAGCTCGCGAAAACGACGCTCAGAAACATCATCGGAAACATGGATCTCGACCACACTCTCTCCAGCAGAGACGATATAAACTCCAAAATGACCGAGATCCTTGACGAAGCGACCGACAAATGGGGCGTAAAAGTCAACCGTGTCGAAATTCAGGACATCAACCCGCCGCAGGACATCAAAAATGCGATGGAAAAACAGATGCGTGCAGAGCGCGACAAACGTGCTGCCATTCTTACGGCTGAAGCTGACAAACAATCAAAAATCCTCGAATCTGAAGGTGAAAAGCAGAAAAACATCAACTACGCTGCCGGTATGAAGGAATCGAATATTCTTGAAGCTGAAGGTCAGGCTCAGGCTAAAATCAAAGTTGCAACGGCCGAAGCAGAGTCGATCCGTCTTATCGCAGACGCGATCAAAGACACGAAAATGGATCCGGCGCAGTACCTCATCGCCCTCAAATACATCGAAAC
>DBYV01000008.1:5642-60392 GCA_002310995.1 bacterium UBP6_UBA1177
ATACTCGGCTCTGTAGGCTCGATCCAGGAAATGTTCAAAAATCTGCCGAAATAGCGGCAAAAAACTCAAGAAATCAAGCTGTAAAATCAATTTTTCAACAAAAACTATCGGGATTTTATTTAAGAAGTGGTGCCGAGAACAGGACTTGAACCTGCACGGAGTTGCCCCCACTAGAACCTGAATCTAGCGTGTCTGCCAATTCCACCATCCCGGCACAAAAAGCGCGGTAATTATACTCAAAATGCGTTATAGTCAAGAATTTTCGGCTAATCGCCTGCGAGATGCTTGAGCTGCTCTTTGAGAGCGTTGAATTTTTCTGCCTCTTTTTTCATTTTGTTGATCTCGCTTTCAAGCTCTGCGATTTTTGAGGAAAGTTCTGATTTTTCTTTTTCTGCAGCATCGATTTTTCCGGCAGCTTCTTCAGCACTCTTTTTGAGAGTTTCTATTTCGGTGTGAGCCGTTTCAAGAGCCTCTTTCGTCTCCATCAGTTTATCAATCTGAGCATTGAGATCCTTGATCCTGTCAAGCTTTTCGGCGTTTTTGCTCTTCAAAGACTCGTTTTCTTTGACGAGTTCGTCATTCTGATCGGTGATTTCCGCCGCTCTTGCAACAGCCTCTTTAAGTTCTTCGATTTCATTCTTCTGAATCAGGAATGCTTTTTCAAGCTCTTCTTTTTCTGCTCTGGTTTTTTCAAACTCATCAGCGATTATCGTAAGATTTGAGATCGTTTCCTTCAATTCTGCCGCTTCAGCTTCTGACTTTTTGATAAGTTCGGCAGATTCTTCCGACGATTTTTTGAAATCAGCCTCTTTTTCTTCAATGATTTTTGCCTTTTCTGCCACTTCGTCAGCCGCTTTTTTCAGTGAATCTTCGAGAGTCTTCTTTTCCTCTGCCGCTAATTCGACAGCTTTTTTGAGATCAGCTATTTCGGAATCATTCTTTTTCACTTTAGCTGTTTCAGCATCGAGCGCCTTTTTCAATTCTTCAGTTTCCTTCTTGTGTGATTCAAGCAGTTTTTCTTTTTCAGCAGCCGTTGATTTCTTAAATTCTTCAAATGATTTAGAGATTTTATCTTTTTCGACCGAAGCTTCTTTCGTATCGTTTTCAGCTTTTTTAACTCTTTCTTTCATCTCTTTGTTGTAAACCGAAAGAACATCGTTCTGATCTTTGACTTCGTTGATTTTTTTCTTCAGATCGTCAACATCTTTCTGGCTGAAAGAGTTCTTGAGTGTTGCTTCAAGTTCCTGAACCGATTTTTCGAGAGCACTGTTTTTCTTTTCTGCTTCTTCAAATTTTGTGTTGATTTCGCCCTTTTCGTCCTGAGTTTTTTTCAGTTCGTCTGCAATTTTGTTTTTTTCAGCAGAAACAGTTTCAAGTTGTTTTTTTAGTTCGTCGCGTTCTTTCGCAGTGTTTTCTCCAGCTGCTACTTTTTCTTCAAGTTCGCTAATCTGTTCTTCAAGATTTTTGATGCGAAGACCTTTCTGCACAATAGCATCTTTAAGTTCGCCTGTCTCATCCTCTACTTTTGCAGCATCGGAAAGATTTTTCTCAAGTTCGGCAATTTTTTTTGCCTGAACGCGGAGTTTTTCTTCATTTTCCGAAACCTGTTTGTTCATCGAGTCGAGCTTTTCTGCATCTTCAGCGAGTTTCCCTTTCAGATTGGCAAGTTCTGTTGCATTTTCTTCTGCGGCAAGAGCGTCAAGGAACGGGTATATCGCATTCATAGAAGCAAGTATCGTTTCATCGTCCGCTGGTATTTTTAAATAATAATCGGCGTGATAGTCGAACTCTCTGTGTCTTTCGAAAGTCTTTTCATCAGAATTGCTTGAAATAAGCAGAATAGGTCTGGAAGCGTAAAGGCTTAGAGCTCTGATCTTTTTGCAGAGCATAAAACCTTGCATTCCGGGATTTTCCGCACGGACTATAAAGGCATTGATCTTTGTTTTGTCGAGAATTTCCTGAACTTTTTCTTCGGAATCCGCAACCAGAACGGAAAAGCCGAATTGCTCAAAAAGAGCCGAAAGATTTCCGGCACTTACCTGATCAGATTCATAAATAAGTAGGTTTTTGCTCATAATAGATCCTCTGCTATTTGTTTTTAAAAGCTGAAAGTTTTTTTTCTATTGCAAAAATCGAACCCAGACCGTTGTCTTTAAGAACCTTCAAAAAGGCTGTGCCGCCAAGAGGAAGGATCTTTAGATAACCGTGGAGAGTCAGTTTTAAAAAGTTTGCATAAATAACCAAATCTACTTTTTCCTTTTCGTCAGTAAGCAGTTTTGCCGCAAAAGTCAGAAAATCCTGAACTGTTAAGGCTGAGGTGTCTTCTGAAAACAACTTAGTGAAAACTTCTTCCGGCATGGAAACGGTAAAATCTGGTTTTTCACTACCCAATTCACGGAACGAAATTCCGCACTTTTCACGTGAAACAATTACCTTTTCACCGCATTCAAGCGAAACTCCGAACGATGCTCCTTTAGACAGAGATCCAAGGATTTTCATTACCGCGTCGTTCTTTCGGACTGCTTCTTCTACAGAAATCATACACTGAACCTCTCAACAAAAGAGCTTGTTTTTGTATCATAACCCGCTTTTTTTTGCAAGAAATTAAGATTTCGCTCGTTTTTTTTCGCAATTTGAATATAATTAAGGCGCCGCATATTCTTGTCGGTATTTCGTAATATCGTTATTTCGATATTCCGACGGCGCAAATCGTTATTAACGACAAAAGCGGTAAAAAAAGGAGATTTTATGAAATTCTCAATCGTAATTCCGAGTTACAATCAGGCTGAATTTTTAGAAAGAACCCTGCTTTCTGTCATAAATCAGGGAGTTGAAACGGAAATCATAGTTATTGACGGCGGTTCGACCGACAATTCAGTTGAAATCATCAAAAAATACGAGGACAAAATCGCTTACTGGGTTTCGGAAAAGGACCGCGGGCAAAGTCATGCGCTGAACAAAGGTTTCGCTCATGCGACCGGTGACGTTTTCGGCTGGCAGAACAGCGACGACGTCTACATGCCAGGCGCTTTCAGGAAAGTTCAGGATGTTTTTGAAAAATTTCCCGACAAAAAAATCGTTTACGGCAACTGGTACGAGATCGATGAGAATGACAACGTTATCGACAAGACTTATTCCGCGCCGAAGCCGAGAATCCCGCATTTTTCATACGAAGGGTTCGACTGTTACAACCAGACTATGTTCTGGAGAAGAAGCGTTCACGAAAAGTTCGGACAGCACGATGAAAGACTTCATATGCTTATGGACGGTGACATGATTTTCCGCTTCATTTTTCAGGAAGGAGTCGATTCTTTCTATAAAATCAATGATTTTCTTGCTGCTTTCAGGCGTACTTCAACACAGAAAAGCCCTGACGACCACTTGAATGAAACGACGATCCTGAATGAAAAAATGCTCGCCGAAAAATTCGGATTTCCGCCGGAAAACAGTTTTGCCGGAAAATATTACCGCGTATGCCACAGATTCGCTAAACTCTGGTGGCATCTGACCCAGGGCGGCATCCGTTACACCTTGCACAAGTTCTGGCGCGGCTACAGAAAAAGAGGAAAAATCTTCTGATGAAAGTCGTTTCGATCACCACCGCGTTTCCGAGAAGCGAAAACGACGTTCTCATTCCGTGGATAATCCGATTGATCAATCTTTTGAAAGAGAAGGGAGTCGAAACTGACGTTTTTACTTCGTCATACTGCGGAAGAAAAAGCGAAAAATCCAACAATATCAATGTTTTCCGATTCAGATACTTCTTCAAAAAGTGGGAAAAACTGAGCCACGACATGTCTGTCCCGGAAAAGCTGAAAAGCAATAAATTCTATTTTTTTGTTCTGCCTTTTTTTATGATTTCCGGAATGATTTCGGCCAGAAAATTCGCAAAAAATAACGATTTTGACCTGATTCACGTCCATTTTCCGTTTCCGCTTGCCCTTTTCGGCATAGCAATGAAACGTATTTCAAAGAAACCGCTTGTTATGACCTGCCACGGAAGCGAGGTTAACATGGCTAAAAAGAACCTTGTTTTCCGCAAGATTTTCAAGTGGATGCTCGTTTATGCCGACTCTGTCACGGTGAATTCGACTTTTATGAAAAACGAACTTTCAAAAATTATTCCGGCAAAGGAAATTGAAATAATCCCGATGGGTTCAGGTATCGGCGATATTTCAGAAAAAGCTTTGAAAAAAGAGCGTAAAACAAAAACTAACCTTCTTTTTGTAGGACGTTTAATCGAAGTGAAAGGAACAAAGTATCTTGTCGAAGCGATGAAGCTGCTTGAAGCAGAAAAATTCGAGCTTCATATCGCCGGAGACGGCCCGGAAAGAGAAAATTTAGAAAAAATTGCTCCGAAAAATGTTGTTTTCCATGGTTATCAGACAGGAAAAAATCTTGAAGAATTATACCGAAATGCCGATATTTTTATTCTTCCTTCAATCGTGGATGATGCCGGATATACCGAAGGTCTGGGAACTGTTCTTCTTGAAGCGGCGAATTTCTCGATTCCTGTGATCGGAACAAATGTCGGCGGGATTCCCGACATAATCAAGGACGGAGAAACAGGGATTCTGGTTCCGCAGAAAGATCCAAAAGCTATAAGCGAAGCGGTGAAAAAACTCGCTGAAAACCCTCAACTTTGTGAAAATCTTGTTAAAAATGCTAAAAAGCATCTGGAAAAATCGTTTTCCTGGGAATCTATCACGGAAAAATTTTTCAAAATTTACTCATCTTTGGCAAAATAAAAACAATATTTCTACCAATCCGATTTTATTGATGTTTTTTTAATATATGGTAAAACTCTCCGTTTTTTGAAAAAGGAGTGCTGATGAAAATAGAGCTTACCGTTCCGATTCTTCTCGATATGCTTGAAGAATATTCGGTTATAGACAAAAATCTGAAGGAGCTGATTGTAGCAAGGCGCGACTACTATGAATCAATGTATCAGGGTAAATTCCGCCGAGAGCCTTTTGTGACGGAACTTGTCTCTTTCGCCTGCGAAAACGAAGGTGTTAAGTGCGACGAAGAGCAGATTTTGAAACTTATAGCTGCACGAAGCGGATGCGAATACATTGTAATCGACCCGCTCAAAATTGACTCGCAGCTCGCGACTAAAACGATAAGCGTAAAATACGGCAGAATAAACCGTCTGATTCCGCTTTACAAAGAGGGAGATTCCATTGTGGTTGCAATGGCTGACCCGTTCAGACTGGATCTGATCGACCAGCTTTCTACAAGCAGCGGTTGCGACATAATTCCCGTTGTTGCTTCGGCGCGCGAGATCGAAAAAACTATTGATGACCTTTTCGGCTTCAACAAGTCGATAAAAGCTGCTGCCGACGATAATGCGAAGGAAAACTTCAATAATCTTGAAAATTTAACTGGTCTGGGTCAGGCAAAGAATATGGACGACAAGCACATCATCAATGCTGTCGACTATATGCTGAAATACGCTATCGAGCAAGAGGCAAGCGACATCCACATAGAGCCGAAGCCGACTGAAACTCACATCCGTTTCAGGCTTGACGGAATTCTCCACACGATTTATTCGTTTCCGGCAGAAGCTCACCTGCCGTTTCTGAGCCGTCTCAAAATGCTCGCAAAGATGGATATTGCCGAAAAAAGAAGACCGCAGGACGGCAGAATCAAAGTTCTTACCGAAACAGGCCAGACCGTTGAGCTTCGTGCTAGCACAATCCCCGTAGTAAGCGGCGAGAAAATGGTTCTCAGAATCTTGGAATCAGGCAATTTTATCAAAGATATCAGTAACATAGGCTTTACAGACGAGCAGAAGAAGTCGTTCGAAGAAGCGATGAAAAAATCCTACGGAATGGTGCTTGTCACCGGTCCGACGGGAAGCGGTAAATCAACAACTCTCTACTCGACTTTGAAAACAATGGCTTCTCCCGACATCAATATAATTTCTGTCGAAGACCCGATAGAAATCGTGATCGACGAAATCAATCAGATGGGTGTCAACGTCAAGGCGGGAATCACTTTTTCAAGTGCGTTGCGCCATATTTTAAGACAGGACCCCGACATTGTCATGATAGGCGAAATCCGCGACAAGGAAACCGCGGCGAATGCAGTCCAAGCTGCATTGACAGGGCATCTGGTGCTTTCAACGCTTCACACGAACGATACTGCAACAGCTGTTGAAAGACTCGGCGATCTGGGAGTTGAGCCTTTCCTGATTGCAAGCGTTCTAAATGCTGTTGTTGCGCAGAGACTTGTAAGAAAGGTTTGTCCGCACTGTGCATATACCCGCGAAATGACCGAGGAAGAAAAAATCACGTTGCATCTTCCGCTTGAGCACACCTACAAAATCCGCGATTCGGAAGGGTGTGTCAAATGTCGTTTCACGGGATACAAAGGAAGAACTGCGATTGTCGAATACATGCCGGTAACGGCAAAAATGCGCTCACTCATTTCAAGCGGCGCGACAACTGAAGAACTTCGCAACAACGCAGTTATGGACGGAATGATGACTTTGAAAGAATCGGCAATAAGGAAACTTGCCGACGGTGTTACGACTTTCAGTGAAATTGTAAAAGCGCTTTATTACGACTGATTTTTATATTTGGGAAGGTGAAGAGATGAAGATTTTTTCCGTGTTTTCGGTTTTTCCGATACTCTTGACACTTTTTGTGTTCACGGCATGCAGCAACGGCATTGAAGGCTTTCAGACAAGTGACCGTATGCTCTCCCTTACGACTTTCAACGCAAAAATGACCGATGATCTTGCCTTCAAAGTCAAAAGGTTTAAAAAAATGAAGAGTGTTATGGCTGAAAACTCGAGCGATATTCTCTGTATTCAGGATCTTTACGGTGACAAGGTTCTTGATGAAGTCCGCAATATGCTCAAGAACAGCTACGGTTACGACTACGCACTTTATGCAAAGACAAGCAACGAAGATGAGGATCTTGAATTTACCGAGGCGCAGACCATTCCGGCGTCATGCACTATGGAAGATCTTTCGCCAATAATTTCATGCGTTATGACAAACTGCTCCGATTATGACGCGGCCTGCATCGTGCAGAACTGCTGGCAGTCGTTCCTTGAACTTTCGGGAGAGTGCCGAAACTGCATGTTAGGAAACGGAATCGAAGCTATTGCGAACGGCAATTATCAGGAAATTCTTGAAACATGTATGCAGGATACAAGAATTCCGGCAAAAAAACTTGAATATGAATTTTCCGGAAACAGCGGCATTCTTCTTGCATCTAAACTTCCGATGTCAGATAAAACTCCTGTAAAATTGAGATCTTATGGCAGAATGAGAACTGCTGTTGCGGCAACTGTAGAAAAAGACGGTATCGGAAAAATACAGGTCATTTGCACTGCTCTCTCGCCTTTGAGTGAAACTGAATACGACGGTTTCGGTGAAAGCTGGGAAGACGAGCAGATGACACAGATTGAGCAGATTCTCGCTATTCCTGTTAAGGAAGATGTTGTCCAGCGTGTAATTCTTGGCGATTTTGACGGAAATATCTCGGCAGGAAGCATTCGCGAACACAATCCGGGACCAGTAGCGCTTCTTGAAGAAAACGGCTGGTACGACCCATATTTTGATGTGAACTATAAGGAAGATATTGATTGTACGCTCTGTTCCGACAATCCTTTTGTTTCGGATGAAACGCATGATGCTGTTCCTGATCACATCTTTTTCATGAATAAAGACGGTTACGAATTCTCGTCAAGCCGCATATTTCTCAACGAATTTGTCGAATTCAATGATAAAGAAATGACAAAAACAAGATATTCCGTTTCCGACCACTACGGCATAACCACCACAATGACCGTGGAATAACACGCGGGTTCACTTCGTTTTGACTTAAATTTGACAATTCCGATATATCGGTTAAAACAGCGCGTCGTTTTTTGAGTATTATGAAATTTGGGGGATACAATGGAAAGAAACGAAGTTCTGGAAAAGGTTATAAAACTGACCAAAGAGAAACTTGTTGTAAAAAAGAATATCGAAATAACTGAAAACACCCGTTTTCAGGAAGATCTCAACGCCGATTCAATCGACATCACCGATTTCGTCATGGAACTTGAAAATGTTTTCGAACTGAAAATTTCCGACAAGGATATGGAAAACATTAAGACTGTCCGCGACGCTGTCGATCTTATTTACGCGAAAAAATCGAAATAATTTTTTCACTCACATTTCTTTAAATTAAATAAAAATCTTATATAATGACGCGGTTTTATGAAAATTGACGCGGAGTTTGCTTTGAACGACTCAAATTATCTTAATCACGGCAAGATTTTTGTTATTTCGGCTCCGTCCGGCGCAGGAAAAACCACTTTGGTCGGATTGCTGAAAAAACGCTTTCCTCTTCTTGCGGAATCGGTTTCATGCACGACAAGAAAGCCGCGCGGACACGAAGTTGACGGCATCGACTACTTTTTTCTTTCAAAGGAAGATTTTTTCAAAAAGAGAGAAGCAGGGCTTTTCGCCGAATGGGCAGAAGTCCACGGAAATTTCTACGGAACACCGCTCGATTTCCTGCGGAAACAGCTTGATTCGGGCAAAGACATTATCTGCGACATCGACTATCAGGGAGCGATAAACATCAAAAAAGCCTTTCCGAAGGAGGCCGTTCTGATTCTTGTGCTGCCGCCTTCGATGGAAGAACTTGAATCGAGGCTCCGTCTGAGAGCGACCGATGACCCTGAAGTTATAAAAACGCGGCTTCACAATGCTAAAAACGAGATTCTGCATTACCCTCATTTTGATTTTGTGGTTGTGAATAAAGATCTCAATGCTGCCGCTGCACAGCTTTCCGCCATAATTTCTGCGCACACAGACTCTTCGATTTTCCACAATTTGGAAACTATAAGGAAACTTACGGAGTAAAATGGATAAAAAAAACCTGCTTTCTATTCTCAAAAGCGAACCTTACATCAATATTCCGAAAGTTGTCAGACCTGATTCGATAATCCGGGAAGTCGAGAAACACTCAGGAATAAGCGATCCTGACGAACTTGCTGCAATTACAGGAAGAATTCATCAGGCAATCGCGATGGCTTCTGCGGCTCACAGCGGAATTGTGAGAAAAAGCGGCGAACCTTACATTTTTCATCCTTACACCGTCGCATACCTTCTGGCTGTAAGCGGAATGGATGACGACTGCGTAATAGCAGGGCTTCTGCATGACACGGTCGAAGATACCAGCATGACAGTCGAAGAAATTGAAAACGCTTTTGGAAAAAATGTTGCGAACCTTGTTGACGGCGTCACAAAACTTACCGAAATCAGGGAAAAAACTGAAAACGAGGAAATCTGCCGCAAACTTTCCCGCGAGGAAAAGCAGGCGACCGCGATAAAAAAACTTCTCACTTTCGCTCAGAACGATTCGCGAATAATCATAATTAAGCTTTTCGACCGTCTGCACAACATGATGACGCTCGACGCGATGATTCCCGAGAAGCAGAAACGGATAGCCCTTGAAACGCTGAACCTCTATGTTCCGCTTGCTCACAGGCTCGGCATCTACTGGCTGAAAGAGGCTTTGGAATCGCTTTCCTTCTACTTCGGATTTCCCGAGGAATGGGAGCAGATCGATCGCAGCGTAAACGAAACTTATCCGAACCTTGCGGCGACAGCAGAATCGCTCGACGAGAAGACTAAAAACGTTTTCAAGGACTTTGCTCCCTTCATGGCGAAGAAAATTTCGCGCGTTTACTGCAAAACGAAGTCTTATTACTACATCTACACGAAAACTTTGAAGAAAAACCTCGAAGTAGGCGATCTCAAAAACATCCTTTCGGTCAGAATCGTTCTAAAAACTGACGATGTTTTTGACTGCTACACCGTCCTCGGAATGCTCCACCTTTTCCCGGGATTTTCGATTGTCCAGCGCTATCTCAAGGACTACATCTCGACCCCGAAAGTGAACGGCTACCAGTCGCTCCACACGCTGATAAGGTTCAAGGAATACTTCGTTGAGTTCCAGATCTGCACAGAGCAGATGGAGAGAGTCGCGCAGGAAGGACAGCTCTCGAAGTGGAAAATCAAGGACGACCCGGCATACAAAGACACGCTTGCGGAGTGGCTTAAAACGATATTCAGCGAGCTTATCGACTCGTCATCAAAACCCGAAGCGTTCGTCAGCGACATCGAGAACCTGCTTCCGCTCGATAAAATGATAGTTTTTACTCCAAACGGCGAGGAAATTTCACTTCCGGAAGGTGCTACGTTGCTTGATTTTGCCTACGCGATCCACAGCGACCTCGGTGAAAAGTGCATCGGCGGGACAGTCAACGGAAAGCGCGCGACGATCAGCCAGGTTCTGCAAAACAAGGACGAAGTGAAGGTTGAAACCGCGGAAAACCAGAATCCGCGCGAGGACTGGCTTGATTTCGTAAAAACCCAACGTGCAAAACAGTTCATCAAAAAATACATCCAGAAAGAGCAGGACAAAATCCTCGAAAACAAAGGACGCGAGATTTTGAAACCACTTTTCGTATCGCAGGAAAGAGGCGAATTTTTCGACACCCTAGGCAAACAGCGCGCCTTCACAAGCTTCGCGAAGAAATATTCTCTGCCCAAACAGAATACTCTGAGCGCATTTTTCATTAAGACCGCTTCAGGAGAGCTTAAACTTGAATCGGTAATCGAAGCCTTTTTCTCGCAGGATGAGATTTCACGCCTGATAAGTGCCTTTCCGCGCAGAGTTGCGCCTCTTTTTGTGCTTCAGGACGAGCGTGCAGCCGACCTTTCGCCGATATTCATCAAAGGAATAGGTATGATAAGCGACTACAAAATCGCACGCTGCTGCCAGCCGGTCGAAGGAGACAGCGTTGTCGCTTCGGTTTCGTCTGACGAAGGCTACATTCTCCACAAGCAGAAGTGTCCGAAGATTTCCAGGATCGATGCGGAACATCTGGAAGAAAACGTCTACTGGTTCGAGTATCCGAAATACGAAATTTCGTTCATCATCAGCCTGCAGAATAGAAAGGGTGCGCTCATGGAGCTTGCGAACGAACTTAACGACAAGAATTTCAACATTTCGAGCCTCCATCTCAACGCCGACGATGCCGACGAATACTCTGGCAAAGTCTATGTCACGGTCCAGGGCTCCGATATCCAGGCTGTCGAAAATCTCAGGGAATCACTGAAAAACAAAGAAGTTATTATAGATTTCAAAATTAACAACATTCATTACAGAGGTTAACATGAAAGGTGTTTACACGGCGATAGTTACCCCTTTCAAAAAGTCGGGGGACATCGATTTTAACGCATTCGGGAAACTGCTTGATGCACAGGTTAAAGCTAAAGTCGCAGGTGTTGTCGTAGCTGGAACAACGGGCGAAGGGGCAACTTTGAGCCTTGCCGAAAAAGAGGAACTTTTCCGCTTCACGAAGGAAAAATGTCCGAAACTCGACCTTGTTGCGGGAACTGGAACAAACAATACGGCAGACAGCGTAAAACAGACGGAAGCCGCTCTCAAAGCAGGGATCGACAAAGTCCTCATTGTCACTCCATACTACAACAAACCCACTCCGAAAGGGCTTTGCGCGCACTACAGTTCCATTGCGAAAACCGGCGCAAAAATTGTCCTTTACAACGTTCCGGGAAGAACCGGCCTCAACATTGCTCCGGCTGCACTCAAACTGGTTTCTAAAATCAAAAAAGTCGTCGCGGTAAAAGAAGCGACAGGTGATCTCGGCAGACTTGCGGACTATCTCGACACCGTCGGAACAGAGCGTTTCGACTTCCTTTCAGGCGATGATTTCACGGTCGTTCCTTTCATTTCGATGGGGGGTAAAGGCGTAATCAGCGTTTTATCGAACATCTACCCCGAAATCTGCGTAAAAATGGTTGACGCTGCACTTAAAGGCGACTTTGCAACAGCGGCAAAAATCCAGCTTGCGACAAATAAAATCAACCACGCGATGTTCATGGAATCGAATCCGATTCCTGTAAAAACGGCTCTCGCGATGAAGAAAAAATGCACCGACAAATTCCGCGAGCCGCTTGCGAACATGGAAGAAACAAACATTGAAAAACTTTCCGGAATTATTAAAGAATTTGAAGCAATCGAAAAAACTTTATAACAATTTTGAGGAAAAATGACACTTAACTTCGCTCTTGTAGGCTGCGGAAGAATCGTCAAAAAGCACATCGAGGCGATTCAGAATATTCCGAAAGCCCATCTTGTCGCGGTGTGCGACATTATTCCTGAAAAAGCAGAGAAAGCCGCTTCCATAGCGGGTGTTCCGTGGTATACGAGCTACGATGAAATGCTTCAGAAACACCCTGAGACCGATGTCGTCAACATTCTGACTCCGAGCGGACTTCACCCGAAACACACGATCGACATCGTAAAAAAATATAAAAAACATATCGTCTGCGAAAAGCCGATGGCGCTTAAACTCAGCGATGCCGACGAGATGATAAGAACCTGTGATATGAACGGTGTGCGCCTTTTTATAGTAAAGCAGAACCGCTTCAACCTGCCGGTTCAGATTCTGAGAAAGAAGCTCGAAAGCGGCGGTTTCGGGAAACTCGTCATGGGAACAGTACGGGTCAGATGGTGCCGGAAGCAGGATTACTACGATGCCGATTCGTGGCGCGGAACATGGGCTTACGACGGCGGCGTCATCACGAATCAGGCAAGCCATCACATTGACCTGCTTGAATGGATGATGGGAGAGCCTGTCAGCGTAATGGCGATGAACGGAACCTATCTTGTCAACATCGAAGCAGACGACACTTGCGCCGCGATAATCAAGTTCAGAAACGGCGCTCTCGGAATAGTCGAGGCAACAACCGCGACACGTCCGGCCGACCTTGAAGGCTCGCTTTCGATTCTGGGAGAGAAAGGAAACTGCGTAATCGGCGGATTTGCGGTAAACAAGATGCAGGAGTGGAATTTCGAAGGCGAAACACCCGATGAAAGAAAGGAAATTCTCGAAAAATACAGCGAGAATCCGCCCAATGTCTACGGTTTCGGGCACATCCGTTACCTTGAAAGCGTCATCGACTGCATAGAAAACGGCAAGCACGCCCTCGTTGATGGCCTAGAAGGACGCAAATCGCTCGAACTTATAAACGCGATTTACGAATCGGTCGAAACGGGCAAGGAAGTCCATCTCGTTTTCGAGCCGAAAGAATCAAAACTTGGAAGAACGAATTTTTGAGGAAAAATGACTGTAAACAGAATCTGCAAAATAGTTTCAAGCGATTTTGTCACGAAAGACACCTTTCTTATGAATATCGTGTTCGACGAAATTCCGCAGCCGGGGCAGTTCCTCATGCTTTCGAAGCCTGACGGTCTCATGGACCCGTTTCTGCCACGTCCGATATCGGTTTTTGACTGGAATGACGGCGTTTTATCGCTTCTTGTCAAGGTGGTAGGGAAGGGGACTAAGATGCTTTCCGAAATGAGGCCCGGCGAAAAACTGAGAATTACGGGATATCTGGGAAACAGTTTCCCAGACACGACCGGAACTCTTCTCTGCATCGGCGGAGGAATTGGTGTAGCGCCGCTTTTCTACACTGCTAAAAATTCAAAGGCTGCTGAAAAACGCTTTATTTTCGGCTTCAGGGACAAGGATTCAATTCTTTTGAAGGAAAAATTTGAGGAACTGGGCGAAGTAATAATAACAACCGATGATGGAAGCTACGGACTCAAAAAATATCCTCACGAAGTACTTGAAACCCTTTTTGAAAAGGGGTTTGAGCCTAGTTTAATCTGCACTTGCGGGCCTGTAATCATGATGGACTGCGTTGAAAAAGTTTTTGCAAAATATGGAATCGGAGAACTTTACAAATCTTATGAATCGACAATGGGCTGCGGCATAGGCGCGTGCCTCGGCTGCAGAATAGAGACAACCGGCGGCAGTTTTTTGGTCTGCAAGGATGGGCCAGTATTTAAATCAAACGGGAGAAAACAATGAAAAAAAATGCTATAATTGTTGTTCTGGCGGCTCTTTTTGTTCTTATTTCAGCCTGCGGAAGCGTTGAAAAGAGGGATGAAAGCAAAGAAAACGCGAACCTCAAGCTTCTTGAAGAAAATACAGAAAGCAGAGATGTAGCCTTCAACGAAGGACAGGAGTTTTTAAAGAAGAATGAGTTTGAGAAAGCAATTGAATCTTTCAAAAAAAGCACTGTCAAGGACGCCGAGTTTTATACCGCCTACGCTTTGAACGCACTCAACCGCACAGAAGAAGCTAAAAAAGCCTTTGAAACCTGCATCGAAAAAGGGGTCCAGGCAGTTGAGTCGCTTTACAATCTGGCTCTCATTTCATACGACGCACAGGATCTTGATGCTGCGAAAACTTACGCCGAAAAAGCTTTAAGCCTTGATCCGAAACATGTCGCTACGCTTTTTTTCTACGGCAACCTCTTTTTTGTCGCTCAGAACATGGAAGAAGCTCTGAAATACTACAAAGAGGCGGAGAAAATCGATCCGAAATCAAGTGATATCCAGAATGCGATATTTTTTGTCTACCTTCAGACCGAGCAGTTTGAAAACGCGTGGAAAATAAGAGAAAATGTTGATAAGGACGCGCCTGAAACAGTTTTTGCAGTCATGCAGCTTGCTGAAATGACGGGCAACTTCCTTGAAGGGGCGAAATTTGCGAAAAAAGAACTTTTGAATGTTTCTCAGATAAGAAACCTTGCTAAAATCCTCTTCACAAAAGGGGGAGATTTGATTGAAGCGCTCGAACTTGCGGAAAAAGAGGAGATCGCGGAAGGAAAATATTCGGTTCTGGACCGCTCTACGACCAAAGGAAGCGCATACCTTTTAGCTCTAAATTCCGAAAGAAATCTTTTTGTTTCATGTGAAACAAATCCGTCAAACCTAATTGCGGCCGAGGTTTCAGAGCAGGGAATCAAAATAGAAGGTATTGAAGACACAATTCCTTTTAAAGAAATTTCAGCAAAACTTTCAGAAATCTGCGGTACAAAATAAAAACAGTTTTTTCTATCCGTTTCCTTCGTCGTTTTCTTTAATAATATCAAACAATTGAAAAACGATATTCATTGCTTCGCGCGGATTTATCTTTTCGGGATCTACTCTTCTCAGAACTTTTTCGATTTCGCGCAGATAGTCAGGAACGACATTTTTGTTCTGTTCTTCTGCCATTGAAAAAATGTCGGTTTGAAGCAAAGAACCGTTTTCAAAACGCATTCTGCGGTCGAAACTTTCCATGTTTTTGAGAATCTTTTCGGCATTTTTGATAACTTCTTTCGGCATATTTGTTAGTTTGGCAACCTCAACACCGAAACTTCTGCTGCTGCCGCCTTCTTCCATCTGGTAGAGAAATCTCATTTTTCCTGCATATTCTCTGACTGTCATGTGGAAATTAGCTACTTTGTCAAAGTCTTCAGCAAGTTCAGTCAGAATGTGGTAGTGCGTCGCAAAAAGGGTCGTCGCGTTGATTTTTGTTATAATGTATTCCGCGATTGCGCGGGCTAAGCTGATTCCGTCGTAAGTTCCTGTTCCGCGCCCGATTTCATCAAGTATTATAAGCGATTTTTCGGTCGCTGCGTTCAGAATAGAGGCTGCTTCCTTCATTTCAACGAGAAATGTCGATTCTCCTCTCGAAAGGTTGTCGCTTGCCCCGACACGGGTGAAAATTGCGTCAACAATCCCTATTTTAGCACTTTCAGCGGGAACAAAACTGCCTGTCTGAGCAAGAAGGACGATGAGTGCAGTCATTCGCATCAAAGTCGATTTACCGCCCATATTCGGTCCTGTGATAAGGCAGAAACGTTTGCTGCCTGAGCCTATCGAAACGTTTGCCGGAACATATCTGGTATCTTTCAGGCAGGCTTCAACTACAGGGTGTCTGCCGTCAACGATTTCGATTCCTTCTTCATCGGAAATCAAAGGTCGGCAGTAGTTTTTTTCAACTGCAAGTTTTGCAAAACCGCAGAAAAGATCAATCCACGCGGTAAATTTTGCAGCGGCAAGGATATCGTCTTTGAATGAAGCTATTTCGTTTACTGTGTCATCGAGAATTTTGAGTTCAAGGGCGGTCAGACGGTCTTTTGCCGACGATATTTTCTCTTCAAGCTCTTTAAGTTCCGCCGTGAAATAACGCTCAGCTCCGACAGTTGTCTGTTTTCTGATGAAATAGTCGGGAACCTGTTTTTCAAAGCGTTTGCTGATTTCAAAAAAATAGCCGAAAACTTTATTGAAACCTACTTTTAATGAGGGTATCTGCGATTTTTCGCGCTCTTTTGCCTCGAGGGCTACGATGTGCGAACGGAAGTTATGGATAAAGTCGGAAAGTTCGAAAACTTCGTGAGAAAAATCAGGATCGACAAAGCCTCCCTCCCTGTAAATAAGCGGAGCCTCTTCCAAAAACCGTTTTTGCCACGAAACAATGCGCTCTTCAGTGAGCTGAAGCGGTTCGTCTCCGGCAAAAAACGGCATTCTGTCCGGCATCGACATGATGTAGGAACGAAGTCTTACCGCCAGAAGAAGTGAAGATGCCAGCATCGATATTTCACGCGGTCCGCCCCGTTTGACAAGGATGCGGCTCAATGTTCTTTCAAAATCCTTGATGCTTCCGAGAGAATCCGTTACTTCGCGCAGCAGCACAGGGTCTTCAAACAAAGTTGCTGCACAGCACTGTCTGAGAAGTATTTTGTCGCGGTTTTTAAGCGGATTTTTCACAACATCCGAAAGAAGCCTTTTTCCCATCGGAGTCTGGGTTCTGTCTATTGCCCAAAGCAGGGAACCGACTCTTTCACCGCCGATAAGTGTCCTTTCAAGCTCGAGATTCGAGACCGTGTTGTAATCAAGCGATGCTGTGTCGCTGTTTTTCCACTCAACAGGAAGCCTTAGCGGCGGGAAATTGCCGAAATAAAGGGAATCGAGATAGAAAAGCAACTGCTTCAAAGATGCATATATATTTTTGTCAAACCCGCATTCCGCAAGGCTTTCGAGGTATTCTGCAGCCGGAGCTGAAGGAACCCAGTCTTCAAATTTGTCCTTGTCGATAATCTCGCCTTTTACAAAAGAAGAAGCCTCCGAAAGCAGAGTTTCCTTCGGATCGATCAAATCAACAGTGTCGCTTGCCGAAATCTCGGTTGAAACGGTATAAAACACGTTCCCGCAGCTTACGTCCACCCAGCAGAAAAAAGCATCTTTCTTTTTGAAAAACACAGACATCAGCCAGTTGTTTCTGTTTTCGGAAAGTGAACTTTCCTCAACGACCGTTCCAGGGGTCATTATCCGCACAACACTTCGGTCGAAAGTACGTTTCGAGTTATTTAGGCTTTCGTTCTGCTCGCATACGGCGACTTTTTTCCCGGCTTCAAGAAGTTTTTTGATATAGAGGTCTGCTGCGTGCCACGGAACCCCTGCAAGCGGAATATCAGCGTCCTTGTGCCGGCATGTAAGCGTAATTCCAAGAATTTCGGAAGCTTCCACCGCATCATCAAAAAACATTTCGTAGAAATCACCCATACGAAAAAAGAGGATTGCGTCGCTGTACTGTTTCTTTATTTCAAGATACTGGCGCATAGCCGGTGTTTCCATAGCTTTTTCTATCGCGGTTTTTGCTGGCATTACAACTCCTTGATTTTTAGATTGCGGAATATCCGGAAAGCCGCCGGCTTTTACAATTCCAGGATGTTTGAGATCGATTCCATGTGGTTGATGCTGTAAACAACTTTCGCAAAAAATCTTGCAACATCGACTTCATTGTACCACGGATGTTCTTTTTTGAACTGCTCGCCGCGGATAACAGCGTTCGTTCCGGTTACACTTCTTACAAAACCGTCAGCATAAGCTTTGTCGAGTTTCGCGACAGCCTCTCCGTTGAAGAAGGGAAATGTACAGAAAACATCGATGTTTTTCGCACCGAACTCGTGAAGTTTCTGGCATGCGGCAATCAAAGTTCCGCCAGTTGCAATCATATCGTCAACGATAACGACGTTTTTGCCGTCAACGCTGCCGACAAGCTTTGTGTCAACGACGGTCGAAGCCTTTGAATAATCTCTTTCCTTGACGATAAGTGCCATGTCTGTCTGCAATTCGCGGGAATAATATCTTGCGGTTTCTGCCGAACCTACATCGGGAGCTACAACAACTGTATTTTCGGTAATGATGTGTCTTTCATTCATAGACTTCATAAGCTGTCTTGAAGCGTGAAGGTTGTCGAGTCTTGCAATGTGGAAGAAGCCTGAAATCGCTTCTGCGTGGATATCGATTGTGAGGACTCTCGAAGCGCCGCTTGCCTCGATGAATGAAGCGACCATCGAAGCCGTAACGCTTTCACGCCCTTTCCTGCGTTCCTGACGTGCGTTCGGGAACTGCGGAATGACTGCCGTGATGGAAGCAGCGTCGCTGTTGTGAACTGCATTCAGCGCGGTTGCGAGAGCCATAAGGTTATCGTTTACCGAATAGGGAGAAAGCGGATCATCCATGAGTTGAACGACATAAATGTCCATACCGCGGATAGGTTCATCAATCGAAGTTTTGATTTCGCCGTTGGCAAAGTGCGTTTCTGTGCTTTTGATATAGCGGAAACGCTCTTCAAGGTGCTCTTTCTTATATTTTCCTTTAAGGTATTCGACCATTGCATCTGCAAAAACCTTGCCTGAATTACAGGCAACAATACCAAGCTGACCACGATCCGCACTCATTTTTTTACCTCCGAGAGTTATTCAAACAACCGCTGAAAAATACCGATTTTTGCCTTTTCTGCAAGAAATTTTTTGACGCTTTTTTCAGATTATTTCTTCTCTCTGAACATGAGTTCTTTGAGATTTTTTTCTTCGTCTTTTTCCATTTTTTGCTTTTCGTCTTCGTAGCGTTTTTTCATCTCTTCCGGTTCGAATTTAGGGTAATCACGAATAATTTTGAGGAAATTCTGCGCCGCGAAGTAGTGCATTCCGCGCCTTGCATAGAGATTTGCAATTTCAAGTTGCCAGTACGGATTTCTTGATACTTCTGCTGCTCTTTCGAGATATTTGAACCCAGCGGCGGGATTTTTCGCGGCAAATTCACGCGTTGAGAGCCAGCGGTAATAGTTTCCCAGATTGCCTGAAGTTCTCAAAGTCATGTTTTTTAATGTGCTTTCGACAAGTTCCTGTGATTCTTTGCCGAGTTTTAGCGAACAATAAGCTGCAATAAGATAATCGCTGAAATACCCGGTAAGATCGGCACCACGCATATAAAGGTCGAACGCTTCGGTGTAAAGTTTGTCTTTTTCAAGGATTTTTCCGTTGTAAATTAACAGTTGTCCACGCTCGAAATCAGTCAGATCTTTCTTTTCGTCCTGAATTCGGCGGATCATTTCGAGGGCTTCGTCATATTTTTTCTCTTTCAGCATGTCCCTTATTATTGAAATGAAGAAAACATCTTGATTTTTTTGTGCAAAATCAAGTGCCGAAGCATTTTGGTCCGATATTTTGAATATAAATCTTTCGAGAGCCGCTTTGTTGTTTGCATTTAGTGAAATTATTTCGGTTATACGCTCCTGAAGTCCGAAACGTGAAAGCCTGTCGTATATTGTTTCCACAACTTTCGTGTATTTTTTTTCCGAAAGTTCGAGAGCCTTTTTAAACAGAGAAAGTGCTGACTCGTAAGCGCCGATGCGCAACATGTAAACGCCGTTAATATAATAAGTGTAATAGTAATTTGGTGCTTTTGCAAGAGCCGAGGAAAGTTCTGTACCTGCGGAAACAACCAGCCAAGAATCTTGGGAATTGAGTTTTTCAACACCTTTGTTCAGCGGAATCTTGAAATTAGCAGGCTCCAGATAAACTGCCTGTTCGTAAGGAAGTTCCACGCCTTCAGGAAGGTATCCCATTGTTTTCTGACCACTTTCGGTTGCGGTGAAAATCATAGTAACAAGTGACAAAACGGCTAGTGCCGTAAGAGAAGCGATTCTTTTTGTTCCGTGAAGCTGAATAGGTTTTACTAGCAGCACAAGCACTAGGACAACGGGAAAAAGTGTCGCAAAGTTATGCAGGTTGAAGTCCAGAGTATTGTGCATTACAACAAAAAATAGAACAGCCATAAGCCCGTTTTTGCGTTTGGTTTCGCGTTTTCCGAAGATGACAAGAGCGATAAACGCAGCAAAAATTATGAGGGCAAACACTATTCCTGTTTCCAGAATGAACTGTATGGGTTCGTTTTCGAGTTCAGTTGCATAAATCCAAAGATTTGACTGATAATACGAAAAGACTTTGGAAAAACTGCCTAGCCCTGAACCTGTGAACAAAAAATCGGAAAAATAGTCTGTTGCTCTTGCTATGTCATCGATTTTGTTAAAAAAACCTTCTCTTTCGAAATCAAATTCCCTCTCAAGCAGTTTCAAACCGGTCTGATATATAAAAATAAGAACGAGAACAAGAGCGGCAACGGGGAGATGAAATTTGTAACCACTTAAATTTTTTGCTGATTTTCTGTTTATGAAGAAAAAAAGTATTAAGGCTGCAACATAAGCTGCAATTCCGCCTCTTGAAAGCGTTGCCGCAACTGCTGCCGAATGAAAGAAAAAAAGTGCGGCATAAAAAATTTTTTTTCTCGGAAAATCGGTCGTGTATATCGAAGTGAGTGCAAGGAGTCCCGAAATTCCGAAATATCCCGCAGCATGATTTGTATTTATAAGTATTGATTCGATGAGGAATCCGCTGTGGCGCAGTTTGCCGTAGAGCCATTCATCGGACTGAAGAAATCTCAAAGCTACAGAAAGAACAATAGCAACAGTCGAAATGAGAATTACCGTGTCTATCGTATTCTGTTTCCATTTTTTATTGCCTAGAAATATGTTTCTTGAAAGAATACAGGCAAGAAATATCAGCGTAAAAATCCTGAATATTGAATAAATTGTATCGGGAACCGACATTGTGAGAGGGTGTGATCCGCTCCCTTCCAAAGAGTGAAAAAAAGCACCCTGAGGACTCAGTATTTTAAGAAGCGGCAAAGGCAATGGTATAAGTTGCAGGATAGCGAAAACGATTATTGCAGTAAAAGGGAATATTACTGAAGAAACTGCAAACGACTTTTTCGTTACGAGAAGATATGTTGCATAGAGAAATGTTGCCAGAGCGCAGATAAACATTATGACAAGGTTCGTTCCGAGATGAGAATAAACTCCGCCTAGAAGGAAAGGGGGCAGAACGAAAAAAATGCCGGAAGACAGCATTAGAAATATCAATTTTATTTTACTGCTCATCTAAACCTCTTTTTGCTGACAGGATTTTGATAGTTACCGATGGCAGGTTTTTTTTCAATAAGCCTGCCTCAGCGGTCGGATTCGAGAGTTTCATAAATTTTTGAAATAAAGACTTCAAGCTCTTCTTCTATAATCCCGCTCATCGCGCGGACAACGTCAACAGGTTTTTTGTCGTCAGCTTCCTTTCTCTTGTCGAAAGAGTAGGCGACAACAATGTTTTCTGTCTTATAGTCTTTAAGTTCGAAATTTATTGAGACTCTTGCGTAACTTTTTTCATTTTCGATCACTTCGTCAAGAGCCAGAATTCTGCCGCTCAAAACATAATTGGGTTTTTTATCCATAGACAGAATTATATCCGAAAAGACCTGCTGCTTTGAAAAGTGGTTTGCAACGAGATCGGTGATCATGTCGTCAGGCCTTGAAGCCCAAAAGTGGGTGTTGTAGTAAAACATTTCCTCGTAGGAAGTTCTATAGACAAGATTGTATTTCTTATAAACTTTGTCAGAATTGAATGTTTTTATTCTGACAGTCGCTTTTATTGTTTCGCCGGAACCTTTTTTAGGCTGATAATAAACTTGATAGTAGTGTTTTAGCGGTGCTTTTGAAGAAAAGAGCGAACATGAAGAAACAGCAAAAAGTGAAAGCAGACAAACGATTAAAGCTACTGTTTTTTTCATTTTTTATCCTCTTCTGTCACCGAGTTGCCGCCGCCGAAAAGAGCAGACGGATTTTCCATAATTATTCTTGTAAATTCGCTGAAGTTGCTCATTGCATCAGAAAGGTCATCAAGTGATTTATCTATTTTTTCTGTGCTTCTTTCGAACGTAAGCTGCAAAGTATCAACAGTTTTTTGTGTCGATTCGACAAGTCCGAACATTTTGTCGACTTTTTCCTGAACATTTGCTTCTTTGTAATCTTCCCTGAAGTCTGAGACAGTATCTTCCATCATCTTAAGGGTCTTTGCCAGCGAACCTTCTTTTGAGGTGAGGTCGCGGACATTTGTTGTGATGGATTTGACATTGTCCATATTGCTGTTAAGCTCCTTCATAAAGACGTTTGCCTCTTTTATAACTCCGCTGATCTCCTTTTTGTTCTTGGCAAGAAGTTCATCAAGCGAAGTTGAAATACCGCCAACATTTTTGACGATTTTTTCGACATCCTCTTTCTGGACACCTTTCAATGCCTCGTTGAACTGGTTAAGGATTGATTCAAGTTTTGCTGCGATGACAGAAGCCTTGCCTGTAATTTCGTCCCAGCCGCTTTTTTCGGAAGGAATTTCACCGCCAACCGGAATGTTTTCACCCTGGCCGCCGCCTTTAAGCTCGAGAAATTTAAGGCCGGTGATACCGATGGTACCGAGCTGAGTTTTTGTTCCCTCTTTGATAGGAACGCCAGGTTTAAGGCAGAACCCGACTTCGACAACAGCGGTATTTTCTTTATCTACTGAAATTTTAGAAACAGTTCCGATGTTCATGCCCTGGAATTTTACAGTGGAACCTTCGGAAAGTCCTGCAACCGAAATATCTTCAAACCGCGTAAAATAGCAATCTTCACGTTTGAGCAGGCGGTTTCCTATAAGAAGGGCAGTAATAATGAGAATTACAGTAATTCCGAAAATGAAAAATATTGCCACCCGTCTTTTCTGAGCTGAAGTAACCTGCATCGCACCCTCAAAAATTCCACGCGCGATTCTAAGTGTAAAAACCTGATTGTCAACGGTTTCTTGCTTTTTTGTTGTTTTGGGCGGCGAAGAAGGGGGGCGCTGAACTTAGGGAGTTTAGGGAATCTAGGGAATTTAAGGAATTTAGGGAGGCGGCGAAAGATGTTTCGCTTTTTTGCTTTTTTCAGTATAATTCTCTGTTTTTAGGAGGATTCATGGGCGAAAGCAAGTGTTTTCTGAGTATGCACAAACTGTTGGAAACGGCGATTTTTGATTATCAGATGATAAATCCGGGAGATCACATTCTTGTCGGACTTTCTGGCGGAAAAGACAGCTCGATGTTGCTCAGACTTCTGGCGAGAAAAAAAATCCAGACGACAAACGACTACAAAATTTCGGCAGTTTTTGTGAAAATGGGTTTCCCGAAAGACGATGAAATCTCGGAATATTTGCACAAATTCAGCGGCAGTCTCGGCGTAAAATTTTTTGAAATCGAAAAGTCACTCGAAAAGATCATGGCTGCCGAGAAAAAACAGGCTTGTTATCTCTGTTCCAGAACGAGAAGGCTCGCCCTTTTCGATCTTGCCGACGAAATCGGAGCCAACGTCATTGCTTTCGGACATCACCGTGATGATTTTGTCCAGACGTTTCTGATGAACCTCTTTTTCAACGGCTCGCTCGAGGCGATGAAGCCCGTAAATCCGTTTTTCAAAGGGAAATACCGTATTATCCGCCCGATGCTTTACATCAAAGAAAGTTCAGTCACAGCCGAAGCGCAAAACTGCGGCCTCAAAGTTTTCGATTCGGGCTGCTCTTTCGGAAAAGTTTCGGAACGCGCTTTCATCCGTTCGCTTTTAGAAGAAATCTACAAACATGACGATACCGCCAGAAACAATATTTTCAAAGCATTGTATAACCAGAAACCTGACTTTCTTCTGAAAAAACCTTCAAAAGATATTCTTTGATCATAAAAAATATGATTCCGCAATATTCTGTTATAATTTGAGAAAAATCTCTCTTTAAATAAAATCAGTCGTTTTTTTGAGGAGGAAACGATGCAAAACGAAGGAAAAATCGCGATTCTTGATGTGAGTTCATATATTTTCAGGGCTTTTCACGCGCTGCCGCCGATGACTTCGCCTGACGGAAAGCCGGTGAATGCGATTTACGGTTTCATAAATATGTTTCTCAGGACGATTTCAAAGTTCGAAGGTTTTGCCGCAGTCGCCGCGCTTGACAGCAAGACTGAAACTTTCAGAAAAAAGGCTTATCCCGAATACAAGGCAAACAGAAAAGAGGTCGATCCTGATCTGAAATCGCAGTTCGAGCTGATCGAACCTATGCTTCATTCTCTCAATATCCCCGTTTTCGCTTCAGACGGTTTCGAGGCTGACGATGTTATTGCTTCGATCGTCGCGAACAATCCTGAAAAAGAGATCATAATCGTTTCTTCCGACAAGGATCTGATGCAGCTTGTGGGCGGAAACGTCAAAATGTATGACAGTATGAAGGATAAAATCATCGATACCGAGGGCGTTAAGGAAAAATACGGCGTTCTGCCGAACCAGATGCTCGATTTTCTCGCGCTTTTGGGCGATAGTTCCGACAATGTTCCCGGAATGCCGAAAGTCGGTCTTAAAACCGCTGCGGAACTTCTCAACAAATACGGCTCTGCTGACAATATTTACCAGAATCTGAGTGAACTGAAACCTGCATTGCAAAAGGGTTTTACGGAAAACAAGGAGCAGTTTGAATTCTCGAAATTTCTTATAAAACTTGATTCGTCGGTAAATTTGAACGGCTGCAAGAAATGTTTCGATCCGTGGGAAAAACCGGATGTCGAAAAACTCGCGAAACTATGTTCGGAACTGGGTTTCAGGTCGATCATGAAAAAAATGGAAAGCGATTTTTCTAATGAGCCAAAAACGGCTCCCGAGCCGAAAAAAGTTTTTGAGCTTCATGAAAAATGGGAGACAGGAGATTTTGAGCTGAAAAGTGGTGAAACCCTTTACGGATGCACCTTTTACGGCAGTTTTTATGCCGCAAAAGAGGGAAAATTCAAAAGTTGCGAGATAAAAGACCTCCCCGAAGGCTCGACAGTTTATTCTTTTGATGTGAAAGAATTCCTTGACGCGCCTTTTCCTGAAGGAATCAAATTCATAGATTTGCAGATCTACTACTTCTGTCACGACAGCGGCCGTCACGGATATACGCCGGAAGAAATCGCAGAAGCGCTTGGTTTCGAGCAGGTAAACAGGGAGTCTCCCGAATCATTTTTCGCGTTTCTTGAAAAACTCCGTGCGAAAATCGAGGAAAAAGAAGCAGACAAATCTTTTCTGATAAACGGAATCGAGATGCCGCACCTCGAAGTAGTCAGGGCGATGGAGCAAAGCGGAATAAAAGTCGATCTTGCCAAAACAGCCGCTTTGAAAGCCGAATTCGTAAGCAAAATAAATGAGCTTACCAGGCAGATCTACGAGGCCGCGGGGACTGTTTTTAACCCCAATTCACCGAAACAGCTTGCCGAAATCCTGTTTGACAAACTTCAGCTCAAAGGTGGCAAAAAAACGAAAACCGGCTACAGCACAGGCCACGATGTTCTTGAAAAAGTTGCCGAAGAAAACGATCATCCGCTCCCGAAACTGATTATCGAGAACAGAAAATATTCCAAACTCGTATCTACTTACCTTGAGCCGATTGCCGCAAAAACAGCATCAGACGGAAGGCTGCACACTTCATACATCGTGACTTTCGCAGCTACCGGACGCCTTGCGAGCAGGGAACCGAACCTGCAGAATATCCCGACAAGAACCGAGGACGGGCAGAAGATACGCGGACTTTTTGTCGCCGAAAAAGGGTTTAAACTTTTATCTCTGGATTACAGTCAGATTGAGCTCAGAATTCTGGCGGCACTCAGCCAGGAGCCTGAATTTATCGAAGCTTTCAAACACGGTGAGGATATTCATACGCGCACCGCAGCCGCTATTTTCGGCACGATGCCCGAACTGGTGGACAAAGAGATGCGCCGCAATGCAAAGGCTGTAAACTTCGGAATAATCTACGGAATGCAGGCATACAAACTTTCGGTCGATACCGGCGTCGATATCGCTTTTGCGAAAAAATACATCGACAACTACTTCGCATGCTACCCGAAGATCAAGCAGTTCATCGACGGCACGATCCGCGAGGCGCGTGAAAACGGATACGTTGAAACTTACTTCGGGCGCAGGCGCTACATCCCGGAACTTGCCGAGAGCAACAAAAATATCGCGAAATCGGGCGAAAGAATGGCAGTTAATACCGTAATTCAGGGAACCGCAGCCGACATCATCAAGCAGGGAACGGTCCTGGTTTACAAAATGCTGCAGCAGGAATGCCCTGAAGCAAGGATCCTGCTCCAGATCCACGATGAACTCATCATCGAGATCCCAGAAAACAGATCCGATATAGCAGAAAAATGTGCCGAAAAAATGCGCGAAGCGGGCAAAATTTTCGATGTTCCGCTCGATGTCAACTACGAAACCGGCGAAAGCTGGGCTGATTTGAAGTAGGTCTAAAAAACTTGAAAAACCCCCTTTTTTATCTATTATCTCGCGGAATCGTGCGGATTCTGCTGTTGCGAAGTTGCGGAATCGTGCAAAAATTGCATTTTTGATCTTCGGGAATCGTGAAAAAAGAGAATTGGAATGAGAAGAAAAATTTATGACGAGCTGCTTCAATGGAAACAAAAACGGCAAGGTAAAACCGCAATAATGATTGACGGCGCCAGGCGTATCGGCAAAAGCTATATCGCCGAAGAGTTCGCAAAAAACGAGTATAAATCCTATATTCTCGTTGATTTCAACCATGCGGACAAACGCCTTATTGAAATATTTGACGAGTATCTTCCAAACCTTGATATGTTTTTCATGCAGCTTTCAACTTATTTCAGGATCAAACTTTATGAGAGAGAAACACTTATAATTTTTGACGAAGTCCAGCTTTATCCGAAGGCGAGAGCCGCCATCAAATATCTTGTTGCTGACGGCAGATTTGACTATATCGAAACAGGCTCTCTGGTCAGCATCAACCGCAATGTTAAGGATATAGTCATTCCTTCCGAAGAGCACAGGATTCCGATGTATCCGATGGATTTTGAGGAATTTCTCTGGGCTTTGGGCGATGAAACGACTATGCCGTTTATCAGATACTGCTTCGAACACAGGCAGCCGCTCGGACCGGTACACCGCAAAACAATGGATCTTTTCCGCCAGTATATGATTGTCGGCGGAATGCCGCAGGCTGTACTCGCATTTGTCGAAACAAAAAATTTCGATGAAGTTGATTCGGTAAAACGTGATATCCTGGCTTTATATCGTGCCGACATAGAAAAATATGCGGCAGGATACGAAACCAAAGTCAAAAGCATCTTTGACTGGATTCCTTCCGAGTTGCAGCGGCACGAAAAGCGGTTCAGGCTTTCAGATATTTCAGAAACGGCACGTTACCGCAGTTATGAAAGCTCGTTTTTCTGGCTTTCGGATGCCAAAATCGTCAACATCTGCTATGGTGTTACCGAACCGACAGTCGGTCTCAAAATGAGAACAGACATTGTTTCGCTCAAATGCTATATGGCTGATACGGGGCTTTTGATTTCGCATACTTTCGATGAAAAAACTATAGCCGCAGAAAAACTTTACAGCAGGCTTCTGCTTGACAAACTTGAGATAAATAAAGGAATGCTTGTCGAAAACATTGTGGCCCAGATGCTCTGTGCGTCCGGTCATAAACTTTATTTTTTCTCGTCTTATTCAAAAAGTGATGCCGCAGAGCGCATGGAAATAGATTTTCTCGTGCAGAAGCCCGCTCTCACAAACAGGCACAATATCTCACCGATCGAGGTGAAATCGTCAACCAGATACACAACAACTTCGCTTGAGAAATTTTCGGCGAAATACGCGGAACAGGTTGCATCGCCGGTCGTTTTACACGCGTCAGATGTTGCGGAAAAAAACGGGATCCTTTATCTGCCGCTTTACATGACACCGCTTTTGTAGTTGAGGAGGGGAAGCATGAAAACAAAAACACTCATTTTAGGTGCCGGCCTCACCGGCTTGTCGGCTGCGTATCACGCGAAAGGAACTGATTTTATCGTTGTCGAGAAGAGTGATCATGTCGGCGGGATCTGCACGAGCGAGCATAAAAACGGCTTTATTTTTGACCGTACTGGGCATTGGTTTCACGTGAAAACATCCGAGGTTCGTTCACTGATGACGCGGCTTTTCGGGCAAAATACAGTTGAAATCGAGCGCAAAACTTTTGTCTTTTCGCACAACGTTTTTACGCAGTATCCTTTCCAGTCTAACACTTTCGGTCTGCCGCCGCAGGTGATAAAGGAGTGCGTTTTGGGCTTTGTCAAAGCATACTACGAAAACGACAAGTCAAAGGCGAAGGAAAATTTCTACGAATGGTGCATGGCCTATCTCGGAGAAGGAATTTCAAAGCATTTCATGATCCCTTACAACACGAAGATCTACACCGTCCACCCGAAGGATTACGCAAGCCACTGGTGCGACTATTATGTGCCGAAACCCACGCTGGAGCAGGTGATAGAGGGTGCTGTGACCGCGCCGGAACAGAAAAATATCGGTTACAATGCAAAATTTTTCTATCCGAAGGAAAACGGTATCGGAGAACTTCCGAAAAAGCTTTTTGATCTCTGTGAAAAAGAGAAATTCATCTTCAACGCAGAGCCTGTTTCGATAGATGCGGCGCAGAAAAAGGTGAAATTAAGCAACGGAATGGAAATCGTGTATGAAAAACTCATAAGCACGATCCCGCTCAACAAATTTCTGAAACTTCTGACCGATTCGGCAGAGCTTCCGGCTCGCGATATCGCCGACAGAATGAAAATCGCGCATGTCAGCTATTTCAATGCCGCTTTCAAAAAGCCGTGCGGACATCCGGGACACTGGTTTTACATTCCGGAAGAAAAATTCATGCCTTACAGAGTCGGTTCTTTTTCCAATATTTACAATAAGTTGGCTCCAGAGGGCAAAGGGAGCGCGTATATCGAATTCACCCATCAGGAAGAAAATATCGACACCGGACTTTTCTACAAAAAAAGCGTTGAACTCCTACTTGCGATGGGGCTCATCACTTCTGAAAACGACATCGAATTCATGGATTACCGCAAGATCGATGCCGGATACGTGATCTACCACAAAGAATACTTCGACGACATGGCTCTCATCGAAAAATGGTGTGCTCAGAACTCCGTCAGACTTGCCGGAAGATACGGAAAATGGACCTATTCCGCGATGGAAGACGCCATTCTGGACGGAATGAAAGCGGTGAAATAAGATCAAAATATTGAAAAGTTGGTGTTTTTAACCAAAAAATATGTTGAAAAGTTGACTTTTTAAGCCAATAATTATATTGAAAAGTTGGTTTTTCGAGGAGGTGAAGTATGCTTTTCCGTAAAATTGAGGCCGTTATCGAAGCTCATTTGAAATCGGATTCGGATAAAATTCTGCTGATTGACGGGGCGAGACAGGTCGGTAAAACCTATATTATCCGCTATGTAGGAAAAAAACTTT
This sequence comes from bacterium UBP6_UBA1177, assembly GCA_002310995.1. Taxonomy (GTDB): domain Bacteria; phylum UBP6; class UBA1177; order UBA1177; family UBA1177; genus UBA1177. The sequence continues at coordinate 35,047 of DBYV01000008.1, forward strand.
TCAAAAATTTCATAGAAATCAACCTTGCCGAGGATTTTATCGGCCGGAAGTTGTTTTACAAAGCGAAAAGTGTCGAGGATTTTTATCTCCAGTTGAGCATGGTTGCCGGAGACAGGATGCAGCAGCGCGAAAATACGCTGGTTTTTCTCGACGAGATCCAGGTTTATCCCCATCTTCTGACAATGCTCAAGTTTCTCTCGCAGGAAAGGCGTTTTACCTTCATCGCAAGCGGCTCTCTGCTTGGTGTCACGCTTTCGGAGACAAGTTCGATTCCTATGGGAAGTATCAGAAAAATCAGAATGTTTCCGCTTGATTTCGAAGAATTTCTCTATGCGAACGGCATGAACAGTTTTGCTGTTTCTATTCTCCGCGAGAAATTTGAGAAACTTGAAACTCTTGACGAGGCTGTTCATGAAAAAGTGCTGGATTTATTCAGAAAATATCTTTTAGTCGGCGGTCTTCCAGATGCTGTAAACACCTATATTTCGACATTCAACATTCAGGCTGTGCGCGAAATACAGGCTGAAATCCACGAATACTACGCAGCAGACGCGTCGAAATATGATAGTGAAAGAAAGCTGAAAATCAGGCGCATCTACGACCTTGTTCCTTCAAATATGGAAAACAGGAAAAAGCGCATCATTGCCAAAGAAATAGAGAACAAAAAGGGGAAAATCTTCAGTGATTATCAGGATGAATTTGATTATCTCATCAGTTCCGGCATCACTTTGCCCGTTCAGGCGATATCGACCCCCGTTTTTCCGCTGATCGAGTCTTCCGGCAAAAACCTGCTGAAACTTTATCTGAATGATGTCGGCATCTTAAGCGGCATTCTCTACGGCAGCAACATCCGCGCGGTTTTTGATGACGAAAGAAGTATCAATCTGGGAACGCTCTATGAAAGTGTTGTCGCGCAGGAACTTGCGGCGCACAAGCACAACCTTTTCTATTACGACAACCGCAGCAAAGGCGAGGTCGATTATCTGATCGACGATTACGACTCACTTTCCGCTGTTCCGATCGAGGTGAAATCGGGTAGGGACTACACCATCCACAGCGCACTCAGCAACTTTGTTTCCAACGACGACTACAATGTGAAAAAGGCGTATGTTCTTTCAAACGAAAGAATCGTGACCCGAAAAGGCAAAATCATCTATCTTCCGGTCTATTTCGTGATGTTTTTCTGAGGTTTAGTTGTTGATTTTGTAGGAAAGGAGCTCTTTATAAAGTTCAAAATATTCATCAGCCATTTTTTCTTTAGCAAATTTTTTACTTGCTTCAACCGCATTTTCTGACATTTTTTCTCTTAAATTGTAATCATCAAGAAGTTTTTCAAGAGCGGATGTGAGCATTTCCACGTTTTTATACTCGACAATAAATCCGGTTTTGTTGTTTTCAACGATCTCGGGAACTCCGCCGGTTTCAAAAGTGACTACTGGAAGTCCGCACGACATTGCTTCAACAATTGTCATTCCGAATGTTTCTGCCAAAGTAGGGAAGAGATAGATATCTGCTGCGGAATAGAGCATAGCCATGGTGTTGGTTTCTTTTACATATCCGAAATCAAGCCAGTTTTCTGAATTTTGACCGCTTTCTCCACCAATATTTAAGAATAGAATATCATTTCGGTTTTTTAGTTGTTTAAAAGATTGGAAAACAAATTCTCCACCTTTAAACGGATTTTTTACTCCGCCGTTGGCGGAAAAGAGAACGATTTTTTTATCTTTGGGCAGTTTGAGTGCTTTTCTTGCTTCGGATTTATCTGCTTTTGTGAAATTTTCAAGGTCGATCCCGTTGTAGATCAGGCGTATATCTTTGTTTTTTAAAAAACTTTGCTCAACGCATTTTTTCAGCCAGAGTGACGGAGTGACGATCGTGAAATCGGCTAAGTTATAGATTTTGTTTTTGTAATTCCAAAGAGCACTTGTTCTATCTTTTTTGATTGAAGGATAAATATCCAGCCTTTCACAGTTTCCGCATCCTGTTTTCCATTTTTCACACTCAAAAGAGTGTGCGCAGTGCCCTGTAATCGGGAACATATCGTGAAAAGTCCAGACAATTGGAGCAATTTTTGAAAGTTTCGGCAAAAGATTTGTCTGGAAATATCCACCGTGAATATTGTGAAGGTGAATTAAATCCGGCTCGAACCCAGAGGCATATTTTAGAATTTTTGATGATGAAATAGGGATGAAATAATATTGAAATCCAAATAAGTCGCTGAATTTACTAAAACATTTTTCTAAAAACCAAACCGGCTTTGATCGTGTTGCAATGACATTGTTTTTGTTGGAAAACTTTTCTGAAACCAAAAAATTGATTTCCGCCCCATGTTTTTCAATCAGCAGTCCAGAGAGGTTGTTGGCGAGCAGGGCGGCTCCTCCTTTAATATCGGCAGTACTTATAAAAAGAATTTTCATGCTTTTCTTCTTAAAATTATGAGCCAGTTTTTAATTTTGCGGCGTAGGATGTCTTTCAAACCGTATTTGTAATTTGATGCCAATAAGTTGTTGATTCTGTTGTCAAAATCCAATTTTTTCGGAAAGTTGAAATCAACTGAGGAAAGATCTTCTGAAACTACAAAGTTGCTTTTTTTCACATTGCCGCAATGAGTTCCGCTACCGTCAAGACCGATATTTTCAACAAAAGTTTTTGTCGGAAAAACGGTATATTTATCTTTCAAGGCATTATCTGCATAAAACCGTATGGCCCAGGAATCAATAAAACCTTCCATCTGTAATTTCAATAAATAAGGAGCATCTTGTCCGCCAAGCTGCAGTTTTTTCCAAAGTTTCCGGTCTTTTTTTATCTTTTCCCATTGCAGCATATCCCAATCAACATCGTTCCAGCGGTCTTTCCATGTTCCCCAGCCCCAACTCGAATTTCTGTAAGCTAAAAACAGAAAATCCTTGCAGATTTCAGCCATTCTTTCATTAGGAACAAACCCTGAAACGCAGTATATCCGCTTGTCATTTTCATATCTGTTCAGTGCTTCGTTCATAAATTCAAGGAAGTTTGGTGCTGTGAGGATATCATCCTCTATGATTATCGCTTTCCCGTGCTCGTTTATGACCTTTGTGATGCCTGAAATTATGGAATCTGCGCATCCGATGTTGGTTTCGGCTTCGGTGACTATAACTTCTTTAAAACCATCGATTTCATTGATAATTTCTCGAACTTTGTTCACGTTTTCGAAGTCTTTTTCCTTCTTTGCGGCATCGGAAAAAACATAAAGAAGAGAATCTTTTGCAAGAGTATTTTTTTTCAGTGCATTTAGCACCGTTTCCGTGTGTTGCGGACGGTTGTAAACAAAAAAAACTATCGGCGCGAAAGTCATTTATTTGCCCCCAAGTTTCTTATCCATTTCAAAATATCCTTTCCGGTATGCGATTTTTTCCTTCAGCAGAACAGATTTTGTCGTTAGTTTTTTTGAAAAAATATCTATAAAGAAATCTGCAACAATCATGGAAAAATAAGTTAAGTATTTGAAATAATGGCTGAAAAAAGGTTTTCTGCCAAAGATGAATCTTGCTGTCATCCCCATTTTTTTGGCTCTTTCTTTTCTTTTTTCAATATCGTAATTGTTGCTGTTCATCCTGTGATAGATGACAATTCCCGGGTTATAATACAGTTTGAATCCTGCATTTTTTGCCCGTTGGCAGAGATCGGTGTCTTCACCCATCATCAAAAAACCATCTTTCATGTCGAAATCATTGGAAAATCCATTCAGGTTTCCCAAAACTTCTTTTTTGAAAGCGATATTTCCTCCTGCAAGATAACAATCCTGTCTTTGATTTAACAATCCTTTGGGCCGGTTTTTGTTTGTTCCGCCCATTGAATCTGTGAACCAGTCTGGCGGAGTTTCATCATATTTAATTTCATAAATTCCGCCGATAATATCAGGTTTCTCTTCTATTTGAAAATCCTTTTCGATACTTTCAAGCCAGTTAGGTGCGGCAATTTCGTCATCATCAATAAATGCAATTATATCTCCTGAAGCTTGTTTCCAGCCGCAGTTGCGCGGTGCCGAATATCCGATAGTTTTTTCTCTCAAGTATTTAATATTAATACTATTTTTTACAAATTCTTTTGCAACAGCTTCGGTGTTGTCAGTTGAATTATTGTCAACAATTATTATTTCAAAGCGGTTTTTATTGATGGTTTGGTTGATTAGAGAATCAACGCAGTCAACCAGAAGAGTAGCGCGGTTGTGAGTACATATTATAACTGAAATTTTAGGTGTTTCTGTCATTTTTCCTCAAAACTTTATTAAAGCCCTAACAAAAAGCCTGCAATTATCCTTCAAAGAGAGTTTTTTGCAATACAAGACTGATTTGAAAAATATTCCAAGTATTTTTAGTCCGTTATAGGTTGATTTTCGGCATGCCTCAAACCAGTATTTTTGTATGACTCCATTAACAGCTTTTTTATCAAAATAATTATTCTTTGATAACAAATTTTTTAATGAAATCAGCGAGCTTTCAATCTCTGCAATTTCTTCTAAAGCGATTTTTGATGTTTTCTTTGCTTTCCTCAGATCTTTAATCGTATTTTCTTCAAGTTTTATTCCGAGTCTTTCGGCATGTTCTTTAATGACCTGAATGGAAAGTTGTTCCATTTTTTCGGTATTGCTTTTTGAAAGACCCTTCGAATTTATCCGGTATTTCACTAGAAATTTGGCGATGTTGGCGATTTCAGAATATTCCGAAATTTTTGAATAGAGATCAAAATCTTCTGCTACGGGGAATTTCGAATCATAAAAATCCTGAGGCAGACGACTTTTTCTTATCATGACGGATGAGCTCAAAAAAGGAGAGTGGAAAAATAACTCAATTTTTAGTTTTTGAGGATCTGTTTCAAACTGCCATTTTCTAATTTTATTGCCGTTTTCGTCTATTATTATCGGAAATGCTCCCGCCATTCCGATTTCAGGATGCGCTTCCAAAAAATTTATCTGTTTTTCCAATCTTTTTTCAAATGCAATGTCATCGCTGTCAAGCCAAGCAATATACTTGCCTTTTGAAAGGCTTATCAGCTTGTTCCGTGACTCCACGACCCCGAGATTTTTTTCATTCTGATAAACTTTTATGCGCGAATCTTGTTGTTCAAAATTTTTAATAATCCTAGAACTTTTATCTGTTGAGGTATCGTCAAGAATCAAAAATTCAAAATCCTTAAAAGTCTGGTTCAGAATGCTTTCTATCGCTTCTGCGACAAAAAGCTCGGAATTGAAAACCGGCATTAAAACTGAAAGGATTGGTGTTTTATCCATAAATTTTCACTCCCATTTTACGAAGTCTGCGCCGTATAAGCTGATAGAGCCAAGAGGAGTAAACAAAGGTTTCAAAAGAAGAATAAAAATGTTTTTGGATAATTGTTCTTTCTTCTTTCACAAGATCTGTTGCGGTGGAACTTATACCGGAAATGTCGTAATATGCGGCAGTTATCGGCAGATGTTCTTTTTTAAGACTTTTGTCTGCCATGATTTTTAAAAGCATTTCATAATCAGCTGTAAGTTTGAATTTTTCATTGAATCCGCCGAATTTTTCAATAACGCTTCTTTTATAGAAAGATGCCTGATGGCAGATGCAGTCTCTGAAAAGAAAGTATTTATCAATCTGATTAAATTTTTTAATTTTTGTTTCGGATAAGTTGTCGGAATAACAAGTTAGAATGTCGGTATATAAAAAATCTAAATCACTTCCATCAAACTTTTTCAGTACCAAAGAAATAACTTTTTCATCAAAAAGTTTGTCTCCGGCATTGAGGAAATAAACGATTTCCCCGCTCGTCATTTGGACGGCTTTATTCATTGCGTTGTATATTCCTGAATCGGGCTCACTTAACCATTTTATCGGATATTTATTTGAATATTGCTTAATAATTTCAACTGTTTTGTCCTTAGAGGCTCCGTCAACGACAATATATTCAATGTTTTCGCAGAAACAGTTCTGCGCCACAACGCTGAGAAGCGTTCTTTCTATCGCGTTTTCAGCGTTTTTACAGACTGTGATGATTGAAATTTTCATTTCAAAAGCTCTAATAACACAATATCTTGCAATAATTATTTTTTACATTTACCGACTTTATATAAAGTGCCGTCTTTTGTTTCTATTACTTTTTCTATTTCACAATATTTTTTGTGTTCCTTATAAGAATAAGACAATGAAGATGGGATGTTAAAAAATATCAGAAAACTTCTTTCAAAATCTGAGTATCTTAAGTTCAAGATTCGAGCTGCATCAATCTTTCTGTCAACCAAAAATAATGCAAAAGGGTCGTTGGAAAAAACAGTGTCTGCAGGGTGGATAATATCTTGATTTTTTAAATAAGAAACAAGTTCGTTTTCTTGCCAAAAAGTGGAATGATATCCATATATTCCATGACTTTTTCTATAGTTTGTGTCACGTAAAGTGTTCACAATAGAGGCAATTAGTATAAGTAAAGATAGTCCTGATAAAATGTTGAATAAAAATCGGTTTTTGCTGTTCGGCGTAGTTAATATATTGCAAGATGAGAAAGTAAAATATGCAATAATTAGAGCAAAAGGAAATATGGGGGCCATCAATCTGTCATCTATCAAATTGTAGGCAGTAGTTGTGGAAGAAATAATAATAAAAACAGAATAAACTAGTATAAAACAAAAAGAAAATTTGACGGTTTCAGGCAGTTTAACGCAAGAGTGAATCAAAGATGTGAAATTCATGTTGTGTCTTGCAAGAATAATATATAAATATGCTCCCAGAACTAACAATAAAAAAGCAAACAAAAATGAGTAGGAACCATTAAACCATGATGTAACGGTGGAAAAAGCTCTGTTACAATTGGAAATTAATCCAGTGTTAGAGGTTGATCTTGGTCCCATCAAAGTTTTGCTAAAATAATAATTTCTGGCAAGGTAAATAATGTAAGTTAAGGTAGGAATAGAGGCATAACAAAAGCATTTCTTGATTTTTTCGGCTAATTCTATTTTTTGAATGAAAATATACAGACATACTGTCACAACAATTGTGACTCCGGCATATCGAGAGAGAATCGCCAAGGAAGTCAACAAACCACATAGAATCATGTGCTTATAATCTGTTTTTGTTAAAGAAAAAACAATTAATAATAGAATAAAAATAAATAATGGTTCACTCCATGCAAAAGAAAAAACAAAATTAAATGGAATAGACCATGGTATAAAAAATCCAAAAACAATAGAAAATTTCTGGGAAATTCTTTTAAGCAGTGTAATTGTAAAAAGACAGCAAAAGAATATCAAACAGCAATTAAGGTGTCTTGCAAAAATTACAGGATCTAAATTCAATGTTTTTGAAAAGACAGCAACTATAATCGGATACAAAGGTGGCCAGTTGGCATCATTATTGGTGATGATGAATTTTATCCCGTTATCCAAAATATTTTGAGACCATTTCATATAAACCGTTGAATCTGGAGACAAATTGATTCCATATTTTGCGGTCTGGATACATATCAAAAAAGCTGAAAGTAGTGAAACGAGGAAAGAAATGATATAAAATAAAATATAATATTTCGTTTTGATTTTCATTTCAAAAGCTCCTCATAAAGCCGCAGATATTCTAGCACCATTCTTTCAGAAGAGAATTTTTTGCTGGCAGCTACGGCGTTTTCAGCCATTTTTTCTCTCAATTCATCGTTGTCAAGCAGTTTTTCCAAAGCTTCAACCAGTTTCTCGCCGTTTTTGTATTCAACAACAAAGCCAGAAATTCCATTTTCAACAATTTCAGGCACTCCGCCGGTCTCAAATGTGGCAACTGGAAGTCCGCATGCAAGAGATTCTATTGCAGTCAAAGGGCAGTTGTCAGCCAATGTCGGGAAAAGATAGATATCTGCTGCGGAATAAAGTTTTGCCATGGTTTGAGCATTGTTGACATATCCGTAGTCCAGCCAATTTTCCGAAAGTTGTCCAATGTTGCCGCCGATATTTAAAAAGAGAATATCATTGCGATTTTGTAATTTTTCAAAAGCCAGTGAAACAAATTCGCCGCCTTTGAAGGGGTTCTGGACTCCGCCGTCTGCTGAAAAAAGGAGGATTTTTTTGTTTTCAGGTAGTCCGAGTTCTTTTCTTGCTGCAGATTTATCGGTTTTTTTGAAGGTTTCAAGATCAATTCCGTTGTAAATGAGACGGACATCCTTATTTTTCAGAAAGCTTTCTTCAACACATTTTTTAAGCCAAAGTGATGGAGCGACTATTGTAAAATCAACAGAATTAAAGACTTTATTTTTATAATTCCACAAAAATTTGGTGCGGTCTTTTTTGAGTGCCGGATAAATATCCAGTTTTTCGCAGTTTCCACATCCAGTTTTCCATTTTTTACATTCAAAGGAGTGGGCGCAGTGCCCTGTGATCGGGAACATATCGTGAAATGTCCAAACAATCGGAGCAATTTTTGGAAGTTTAGACAGAAGATTTGTCTGAAAGTAGCCACCGTGAATATTGTGAATGTGAATTATGTCGGGCGAAATTTTGCTGGCGGTTGTTAAAATCAATCTCGATTCTATCGGTAGAAAACTGTAGAGAAAACCTTGTTCAGAAAGAATTCTGGAAAATTTTTTGTAGCCGAAAATCGAAGTTTTTTCACTTGTACGAAAAACATTTTTGACATTTTCATCAGAAATTTCTTTAACAATAAAATATTGTTCAACATTATGATTTTGCTTTAGATTTTTTGCGAGTATCTGCATCAGCAGGGCTGCTCCGCCTTGAGAAAAAATTGTATTAATATGAAGAATTTTCAATTAAACAACCTCTTCCAAATTTTTCTTATAAATCTTTTCAGAGAATACCTAGGCGGTGGATCAAAAACTTTTCGGAAGTTTTTTAATATCTTTTTGTTGGATTTAACTGTTTCAATTTGCGGCATCCAGTCATCATCAAGAGTAGTGATCAATTTTTCGTCTGCACCGGTATGGGTGCCGCTGCTGTCGAGGCCGACATTTGTAACGAGTGATTTTACAGGGCGGATGTTGAATTTGTTCTGTTTGAACATTGAATAGTCAAATCTGATAGCCCAAGAATCTATTTTTCCTTCCATTTGGGCTTTGAGCATTCCGCTCATGTCTGCTCCGCCGCGATTGAATGCTTTTTGAAGTTTTGTGTTCTCAGAAAACTTTTTAAAATCAACAACTTCCCAGTCAATAGTGTTCCAGCGGTTTTTCCATGTTGCCCATCCCCAAGAAGCATGGCGGTATGAAAGATAGAGGTCGTGTTTGTAATTTTTCTGAATTTCCATGGTTTTTGCCGGATAATTGTATCCGCTTACAGAAAAAATCTGATCGTCGTTTTCGAAGAAATCCAAAGCTTCGTTCATAAAACGCAGGAAATATTTTGAAGTTACCAAATCATCTTCTACGACAATAGCTTTGCCGAATTTATTGATGATTTTTGAGACTCCTGCGATAACGGAATTAGCCAGACCGCAGTTTGTTTCTTTTTCGCAGATTGTTACGGATTTAAATCCTGATATTTTATGAATGTATTCGCGAACTTGTTTGATTTTTTCTTTCTGTTCATCGGTTGCATTTACTTTAGGACCGTCGGCAAAAATATAGAGATCGCTCTCAGAAGACAAATCATTTTTTTGTAGTGCTTCAACTGTCTGCTGAGTATGCCACGGGCGGTTGTAGACAAATAATATTATCGGAGCCAATGACATTAAAAATCTCCAAGTAATTTTTTAATCATTTTTCCAACAAATCCTTTGATCAAGTATTTTGGACGGTGATATTTTGCTTTTAATTCTAGTAATATATCTAAATTATTTGGTTTTGTGCTTTCTGCAGATTGAGACAGTTCAAAGATATAGCCTATCTGATTGACCAAAAATTCGCACAAAAAGTGTTGCCTGTCGATTTTGTTTTCTGTTGCGAATCTGTCCAGAGAGTGAGTCATTTCAATCAAATCTTCCAGTCTTTTTTGAGACATAGTCGTTTGAGTTGTTGAGGTCGGATTGATTCTGCGGAAATAAGCACTATACGGGATAAAACAGAATGAATCCACTGAAGCCAACAAAATTGCAGTAAAATCAGTGTCTTCGTGCCAAACTCTTTCCCGGAATCTAAAGTTTTGGACGACACTCCTTTTTGTCAGATAAGTGCAAGACGAAACATTCAAATTATAAAACTTAATTTCTTTCCAATTTGTTTTGGGATGATAAATCTTGTTGATTTGAACTCCTTGAAAATACTGGGGATAAGAAAACATCTGATTTTCTTCTGTTTCAGTGAATTGGACTGCCGTGAAACAGAGCATGTCAACATTGAACTTTTTAATTGCATCATAAAGAATTTGACAAGCCTTGGTATCAATGTAGTCGTCGCTGTCAATGAACCAAATATATTTTCCAGTTGCGACTTCCAGACCTTTATTTCTTGCAGTTCCCTGTTTTTTGTTTTCTTCATGCCTGAAAATTTTAATTCTTGAATCTTTTTGCTGGTAGTCCTTAAGAGTTGTGTAAGAATTATCTGTTGAACAATCGTCAACGCAGATGATTTCAATATCTTTGAGTGTTTGATTGACACAGGAATCGAGACATTCCGCCAGATATTTTTCAACATTGTAAACTGGAATAATTATTGAGATCTTAGGAATATTCATCGATTAATCCACAACTCATGAAGTTTCAAGAGCACTTTTGTCAAAAACCTCAAGAGTGATTTCTTTGTTTGTCGGAGCTTTATTGTTTCTTCCCTTTTTTGTTTTTGTTCTATTTCTTCAATTTCATTTTTGCTGAAGTAGTTTTCTTGAAAAATCTTTCTTTCTGCCAAGTCAAGCTTTCTGTTTGTTGAACTTATACCGTCATTTAAAAATACTGAAATGATTTGATCGATATATTTTGTAGAAACTTTGCAATCACATAATAGTTTTTTGTTTATGATGTTGTCTGAAATTATTTTAAAATTTTCCTCATAACCGCCGAATTTTTCAAAGACATCTTTTTTATAAAATGTTGCTTGATGCGGTAGAGTATTTACGAAAAAAAAATTGACTCCAAGTGTTTCTCCAACTGCTTTTATATGGTATTCTCCCGATTTAGGATTTACGCATAAAAGGTCACCATATATAACATCAAAAAGTGAATTTTTAAACAAATTCATCAATGATTTGATAACATTGTAATGAATCAGGTAATCTCCGGCATTGAGAAAAAGGAGATATTCTCCAGTCGCCATTTTTATTCCTTTGTTCATTGCGTTGTATATGCCGGAATCAGGCTCACTTATCCATTTTATAGGATATTTATTCGAATATTGCTGAATGATTTCATCTGTTTTGTCTGTGGAAGCTCCGTCAATGACAACGTATTCAATATTTTCTTTGAAACAGTTCTGTGACATAACGCTGAGCATCGTTCTTTCAATGGCATTTTCCGCATTTTTGCAGACTGTAATGATTGAGATTTTCATTTATTTACATATCCCAGAAGTTGCGCAAATGTACTGCTTCTAAAAAAATCTTGTTAATGGAATTCAGGAATAAATCAAATTTAAATAAACATTCTGAATTGTGAGCCATGATAAGCCTTGCATATTCATCCCTGTTATTAAATGCTTTTTCCATTGCGTCACAAATATTCTGACTATCAAGAGGATTAACATATAATGCGGCATCAGCGAGTTCTTCTCTATGCCCGTTAAAATCAGAACAAATCACCGGACAACCTAGTTCCATTGCTTCTAACAGCGGCATATTCGTCGGCCCCATAAGAGTGGGCATAACAAGCGCGATTGCATTTTGATACAATGTGAAAACCGTTTCCGTTGATACAAATCCTGCAAATACAACTTTATCTTCAATTCCCAAATCTGAGCAAACTGATTTTATATATCTTTCATTACCCTGGTCACTGCCGGTAAATACAAGACGGCAATCAGTATGATCAGATAAAAATCGTGAAAATGCCAGCAGAAGTGTATAATGATTCTTGTGTGCCCAGAACTGCGCCGGATAATAAAAAAAGTTATGCTGTTTTAACTTCAAACTATCCAGAATTTCATATTGTCTTCGCTTTTGCACATTGACCGAAGAGGCTTCTCCTGAAAATATTCTTGATACTTTCAAACGATCCGGATTCAGGTGTGTGTAACGGATCAGTTCGTCTCGTCCGGCTTCGGACTCACATATAACCATTAATGCCCTTGGCAGCACATTGTTATAAAACCATTCTCTATGATTAAAGTTGTTCTCCGATGCGACTTCCGGAAAAGCCCATGTGCTTCTATGTCCCATATCCCAATTCGTTGCTATAAACGGGAATGATAATAGTGGTTGAATATATGTATGTTGAATAGGATAATAAAGCAGTTCGATTTCGGCATTTTTGAGTGTTTGCAAATATAAATTCTGTCTGTCTCTTTTTTGCCTTTCATTTATCCTGTGCAAAAAACGATCTTGTATTAATGGAATCTTAGTTAATATTCTCTCAACAAACGAAACCTTTGTGCGGTTTGTATTATCAAGCGAAATGCAAGGTCTGTTCAAGGATGTTGGAGAATCGCCTTCTTTTACGAATACAATTTCTATTTTATCATCAAAATTATAAGTATCGAATCCGTGTATTAGTCTATTGTAATACGAATAACTTCCGCCTTTTTCCGGCTTCCAATTTCCATTAAGCCATACACCTATCTTCATTGTTGAAAAGCCTTTATTAATTTACAAATACCGTAAATATCACTTTCATTCAGGCAACTTGCAGAGGGCAGATATAATCCCTGAGCAGTCAGCTTGTCTGTCACAATATATTCACCGGAGCAGTCACATCCATATTTTTTTAATGAAGGCTGTCTGTGCATTCCTACAAACAATTGCCGTGTATCTACATTGTTTTCTTTTAAATATGCGCACAATTCATCCTTTGTATGCCCGTATTTTGAAGCATCAACAAGTATGGCATTCATCCATGATACACTTAAATATCCGTCAGGAATCAACTGAAAAATAATCCCGGAAACATCTTTAAGATATTTACGGTATAATTTATTATTGTGTCTGTGCATTTTCTTATATTCATCAGCCTTTTCTACTTGAGCCAGACCAACAGCTGCCACCAAATTACTCATACGATAATTATAACCGATATTTTCATGCAAATAATTACGGGGACCATCTAGAGGAAAACATACATTCTTGTAATACCTCAGACGATTGTAAATATTCTCGTCGTTTGTTACGACCATTCCTCCTTCGCCCGTGGTTATGTTTTTATTAGCGAAAAAACTGAAGGCGGCAAGATTGGAAACAGAACCGGATCGGTGCCCTTTGTATTCTGCACCGTGAGCTTCAGCCGCATCTTCTATCACTAGCAACCCGTGTTTTCTGGCGATATCGGTAACAGCATCCATATCACACATTAAACCGAACAAATGCACAGGGATAATTGCCTTTGTTTTTGATGTTATTTTTTCCTCTATTTTGGAAATATCAATATTCCATGTTTCAGGATCGGCATCTACAAAGACCGGCTTGGCTCCCGTATAACAGACAGCAAAAGCCGTTGCTATCATGGTAAAATCTGGAATGATGACCTCATCACCTTCTCCTATTCCGGCGGCTACTAATGCCAAATGCAAAGCTACAGTTCCATTACAAACAGCAACGCCGTACTTGCAACCGCAATAATCCGCAAACCGTTCCTCAAATTCGCGTACATATTTGCCTGCCGACGAAATCCAGCCTGTCTGCACGGCATCGGTCACATATTTCAACTCATTGCCCAACAAAGTTGGTTCACATACTGGAATATACTTACTCATTTTGCTTAATTATAACATTATTGTCGCTCACAGCATCAAATCTAGTCTTATCCATTTCTCCGCAATAAGGCCCTTGCTTTACTTCTATCATTTCTGTCGGTTCCAGCATCTTAAAACCATGACCGCCGTGAGCAAGCAACACGATATCTCCTTTTTGTAAAATATGGCTCTCAATGTAATTGCACCCGGCATCATAAAAATCGACCCGCACCTTTCCAGATTTTATAAACAACACTTCCTGTGTCAAATCCACTTTTCGTTCCACTAAATTATGTACGTGCGGCGGAATAACATAATCCTTAGGCCGGTTCATATAACCCAACTGCTGCGAAAAATCATCAGGCGTAAAGAAGTCAATGCCGTCCTTGTTGTATTCTGTCGGAATGATAATTCCGAGAATCTTATCATTATGAATAATTTTTGTAATCATATTTTGTTATCTTTTTTTTAGAATAAAGCACACGCCCCATGTATTACAACTCGGCAAATTCGATGTTAAAAATTCCTCTGTTTTTAATATATCGAAACCTGTATCATCTGCCAGTAAAGCCATCTCAGGTATTGAAAAATGCCTCATTTTATGAACTTCATTTATTATTGTTCCGTTGCCGTTGCATTTGTCGGTTATATGTACCTCGAAATTTACGTCAACCACATTAGTATCGTAATGACAAGTCGATTCCGCTAAACGAACAACGTCAATATTGTCGTTACTAAACCGCTTAATCCGAGTTTCCGGTTTTTGCGTATATACAGCAGGTGTAAACCAGACATCAAACAGAAATATTCCATCGGATTCAAGATGTTTGTGGACACAACGGAAACATTTCTTGATTTCATCATTTTCGTTTAGATAACTGATTACATGAAACAATGCTATTGCAGCATCAAATTTTTTTCCTATAGAAAAATCTGTCATATCGCCAATCATCGGTTCATAGTTGTGAATTTGCTTCGCAAGAGCCTCTTTTACCATTGTTTCACTACGTTCGATACCTGTTACATGCAAACCCAAATTTGTTAAAAATTTGGCATGGTTGCCTGTTCCGCTTCCTAATTCTATAATATCGTGAATGTGGCTATTGTGCCTTAATAATGTCTCGTAAACATATTTAGCTTCACCTGCATAATCTTTATCCTGATACAAAAGATCGTAATATTTACTGTATAAATTGAAGTTATCCATGATGTAATTTATGAATTGTTTTAACAATATTACGTTTAAATATGTTGTATTTGTTTTTGACAGCTTTTTTTAGAATGATTAGTTTTAGTTCAGGCATTAGATGAAAAATTGTTTTTTTATATTCTTGTTCAAAAGTTTTGTCTGTATAGTTGCGTAAAATATTTAGCACCCGCTCTCCATACATAAGATAACTATCATAATGCCCCATCCATTCCTGCTGATGCTTTTCCAATAAGTATAGATATCCTTTTATCTCTCGTTTTTTATCAGCTGATATTGTATCGCACCCTCCAACATAGTAGTCCACTAATATTTTTGGAACAGTTGTATATGTCGCAACTTTGCTCAATCTAATATGAGTTTCCCATTCTTGCATAGATGGGCAATCATCATCAAGACCACCTATTTCCATTAACTTGCTTCTTTTTATTATAGCCCCGTTAAAATCAACATAAATCTTTCCTGTCAAAAGCTGCTCTTGAATATTTCCGCCACATATCCATTCAAACTTACCAACAATTTCACCAGAATTACGATTGATAACATTTGAGAAACACGTATATACATCTGATTTTTTATCATCTGTCATTATGGCATTTACCATAGTGTCCAACAAATCGTTGTGCATAATATCATCAGAATCAAAGAACACAATCCATTCTGATGTAGCATGATATATTCCTGTATTTCTTGCTCCTTGGGCACCTTTTTTTCGCTCATTCAGCACATAATGAAAACGATTGTCTTTTTGTTCATATTTTTCGATTAATTTCCTGGTATTATCTGTAGAGAAATCATCAACAATAAGACATTCCCAATTTTGATATGTTTGAGCAAGAACACTGTCAAGAGTTCTTGCAATAATAGCTGCTCGATTATATGTCGGAATAACAACTGAAATCTGTGGGGTCGTCATAATCTCACCCAATCATTAGGAATAAACTTAACAATCTATTTTTCCCAATAATCTGTCAAATTATATTTCTCAAGAATGGCACTAAACTGCACATCATTGCCACAAATATTGTTTTCGTTTGCGACGGTATTTTGCAAACATAATGCGTCTTTGCTCAATGGTAAGGAATAGTAATATCCTTCAGGTTTGTCATTTTTTACCCAAATTGATTTTGTCCCATTCAGCAAAGCCATTGCATAAAACCATATATCATCTGCATTCGGACATATATCCATAAACACCTTGTCATTAAACACTTTTTGGTTAAAGCATTTAGGCGGATACAAAATTCCGCCCACTCCTGTTGGAAAATTTAATGGCAAAACTTGTTCATCATCAATGCCATATTTCCATTTAAGGTAACTTGCAGGTTTGTTCTCTTCTTCCAAAACTATCCGGTGCATTCTGCAGGCACATATTTTATCGGGATTGTCAATGTGGGTGTTAATTAGCCGCTCAATTAAATCGTATTCATACATTACATCATCGTCTATAGTAATAATGCACGAATCCGGGTATTTTGAAAGAGCTGGAATTAATTTTTTATAGGAGCGCAAATCTTTACAGTATTCTATTTCCAACCCCCGCTCTTGCTGTAATAGCAATGTTTTTGGAAGCCTTTTGTTTTTGAATTCATCTTCTGCCAGCCAAAGAACAATTTTATTGGGTTTGACAGTTCCCTGCATTATTGATTCGATTGCCAAATGCGTATTGTGTATGCGATTCCCGAAAGTTGTCAACGACACTACAATATCATTGCGGCATAGCTTTTCTGAACATATACCATTACTTTTGCTGTTAATAGTTTTATCTCTCAAATAGTTTGTTTTCTGCGACAATAAAACATTTTGGGTGTTAGCCGATATTTTGGCGTTTATATTGCCAAGCATATTTTTAATATCTCTATCGTGTCGGGTTCGACTGAGTATGTAACTGATTATTCCCATTTTACACCACGAAGAAAAAATAATTAATACCACCCAAGTTCATATAGCTATAGCCGAGTTTTTCCAGTTCTGATTTAATAAAATCAAAATTTTCATCCTGTATTTCAATCATTATATATGGCTTATTTTTTTCTATGGTGTTAATGGCACCACATATTACTTTGGTTTCAAAGCTTTCTACATCTATTTTGACAAATTTAATGTTGTCTTCAATATTTAGCGAATCAATACTGATTATCGGTATGTTTCCGTTCTTATTTATTGCAATTTGAGTGGAACCAATATTATCTTTATTGTAAAATTTCACAGATGACAAACCTTTACATTCTCCTACAGCCACATTGTAGAGAACAACTTTTTCTTCAAGATGGTTTAATTTTATATTCTCGCATAAAATATCAAATATGAAATCAATGGGTTCGAAGCATATTGCTTTTAAAATGCCAATTTCATTGAAAAAATACAATGTATGATTTCCTATGTTTGTGCCTATATCTAAAATACAGCCGTTTTTTATCTCGTTGCCTACTTTGCCGTTTTCCCATTTCTTACATATAAAATCAAGGTTGTCTTTTTCATAGTATTCTCTTTTAGTAAGAATTAGTTGTTGAATATAATCGGTTTCATACCTTGGTAAATAAAATTTTGCACTTATAGAATCACAACAAAAAATGTAGTTGTTCTTTTTCAAATGCAGTTTTCTGCCGATTCTCCGAGCTTCTTTTTTCCTAATTTTATTGGGATCAACTCGCTTTGGGTAACCTAAAATGAATTTGAGTTTATTTATTGTTCGTATAATTGTACTTTTAAGCATACACTTTTACCTATTTTATTTCCCTTGTCGTGCTCTGCAAATATATGCTACCCCACGACTTTGCCCAAACTGTGAAATACTTACTGTCATCCAACCTGTCTATCTCGAAAGTCATAAAATCTCTAACAGCATCAAAAATTGTTAATCCTGTTGTAATGTCTCCAGAACCAACAGAAATGCTATATGTATACATTCCAGCAGCCAAGCCTGGATTTTTAATTGTATACTCAACTAATTTGTCCTCATCTTTTTCAATTTTAAACCCATCAAAAGAGACGACTGAACCTACAGGTTGTTTCTCGGCATTCCAAATCGTGCAATTGATATGGCAATCTTTACAGTCTTTATTAGCGTGCAGCTTTATTTGAATAGTAATTGGTTCATTACAAGAGTAGCATAAATCTTTTTTTAATAATTTGAAAGAAACGAAAGAAACATCTTGAGCGTGTCCTTTGTCTCGATACTCATCTGTAACTACAAAATAGTTAGATGTTTTTTCCATTTGTGTTGACTTCAAATAACAATCTACTGCTTCATCTGTCTGACCAGACATTACTATTTGTCCATTATCTAACACTACTGCTTTTTTACACAACTGTCTGACTGCCGCCATATTGTGGCTCACAAACAGCACAGTTCTTCCTTCTCCGCGGCTCACATCCTGCATCTTGCCTAAGGCTTTTTTTTGGAATTCAGCATCTCCGACAGCGAGAACTTCGTCAACGACGAGGATTTCGGGGTCAAGGTGCGCTGCGACTGCGAATGCGAGGCGGACATACATTCCGCTGGAATAGCGTTTTACGGGAGTGTCTATGAACTTCTCGACTCCGGAAAAGTCAATGATTTCATCGAGTTTTTTATCGATTTCGTGTTTCCTCATTCCAAGTATTGCACCGTTGAGATAGATGTTTTCGCGACCTGTGAGCTCGGGGTGGAAGCCGGTTCCGACTTCAAGGAGAGAGCCGATGCGGCCTTTGATTTTGATGCAGCCGCTCGTGGGCGAGGTGACACGTGACAAAATTTTGAGCAATGTCGATTTTCCGGCACCATTGGCGCCGATGATCCCGAGGACTTCGCCCTGCTTGACATCGAAAGAAACGTCTTTCAGAGCATAAATAAAATCGCTGCCGGCATTGTTGTTTTGAGAATTGAGCAAGGAAACTTGTGAATTAGGGTCTTCCTTGCCGCGTATCTTCGCCCACCATCCCTGCAGATCCTTGGCGAGAGTGCCGTGGTTGATAAGCCCCAACTGGTAAAACTTTGAGATATTCTCAACTTTTATGACTGTGTCACTCATTTTTCGATAAAAACACCCAAATCATAAAAATACTTTATCATATCAACAAAACGCGGCAATCTGCCGTCTTCCCTTTCATGAATATACCATTCATAAACAAGTTTCGGATCAAGTTCCGCTGCTTCCAAACATTTCTTAAAAAGGGTCTTTCTTGCTTGTCTCAAATCGTAACTGTTCAAATTTAAAAGATTTACAGTATATTTGCCTTTATCTGATGTTCCTTCTATTCTTCCGTCAGGCAAATATTCAAATTGATTCTCACAGTCATCATCAAGCGGTGAAACAAAGAAACTCTCATCGTATTTGCTGCCTTTTGCATGATCACAATGCATTTTTGCATCACATGAAGCAAGTAGATTATGATAATCCATGGACAAACGTGGATAAGAATTTTGAGGCTTTATGTGTTCATTGTGGGAATTGGTAGTGTCTATTGATTTGCAGCAGTAACAGCAGAGCCCTTTTTGGTTTTTAATCATAAAATCACGGATTCTTGAGCGGAGTTCGCAACCTTCTACCATGCTTTTAAGGTTGTTATATTTTATTTTGGGGTTTTTCTTCTTGAAATCGCTCCAAAATTTCGGTTCCGGCTCTTTAGTGATTTTTCTCATAAAGCCATTCACCTCTTTTTAAATTTCCTTCCAGTTCAATTACAGCAGCGCTGTTTAATCCTGTAATTTTTTTTACTTTTTCTATTTCTTTTTTGGCTTTGTCGAATTTGTTGTCGCAAATAGCCTTGTTTGCTTCGTCAAGTATTTTCTGGAAATCCGGATTTATGGATTTTGTTCCCATAAATTCTTCCAAAATATAATTTGAATCAAAACCGTTCATCTGTTCTGTTTTTTCGACAGCCACATTCTGCTTGTCAGATTGACTCAAGGCAAAGAGATTCCAGGATTCATCAACCTCGCCTAAAACCTGCGGGGAGTGGGTGGTAATGATAAACTGAATATTCGGGAAAGTTTCTCTTAAAACTCCTAATATTTTGCGTTGCCATGACGGATGCATGTGCAGTTCGATTTCATCTATCAGCACAACACCGGTTCCTTCCAAAGGATTGTCTAACAACGGATTGGCAATAGTCAAGCGCCTTGCAAGGTCCCCTAAAACTGCAAGTACGCATTTTTCTCCGTCAGACAATTGTGAAACGTTGAGAGACATGCCGTTTTTTTCAACAACCATTGCCAGTCTGGGTTTTCTGGTAACATGCAGGTTCCTGAAATCCGGCAACATGGCAAATATTGCTTTTCTTACTGCTTTTAAGGATTTGTCTTCATATTTAAAATTCCTTTCCTGAACTTTTTCGGCATTTTCTGCATCTTCCTGATTGCGGAACCATTCGAAAAATGTCCTGAAATCCACCTTGTTCTCTATCGCCTTATCATAAGCGGAATAGATGTCGAATTCATGATGTGTTTTTATGCGGAGCGGAATATCAAGTACAAGTCTGTTAGTTCCGTAATTTACAAAAAGAGGAATATTTTCCTGTTTTTCGTCGGAAAAATATGATTGTTGGATGGTTTCGACTATTTTGTCCAAGCCTTCCTTGCTGTGAGAACGTTTGCCGTCCTTTCTTGTCATTTTCCGAAGATACTCTATGCGGGATTTGTCGTTGAGAATAAATGTTCCTTTGATTTCTGTCTCAGAAGTTCCGTGCCTGATGTCATCAAGTTCAATATTATATTTTTGCCTTAATTCCTTGCGGTTTACGGTCTGGTTGATAATTTTGGCATAAAGAAGATTGACTGCCCGCAGCAAAGAGGTTTTTCCCATTCCGTTGATCCCGAAAAAAACGGTGCTTTTCCCATATAATTGGATTTCTGAATCGGAAAATGCCTTGAAATTTTTCAGTTCAATTTTTTCAATCTTCATTGATTCCTCTCTTCGCACCAAAGTTCGAACTCAAAACGCTATAAAATCCCACAAGTTGCCTTTATTGTCAATAGGAAAAACGATTCCATGGGCGTTTTTTTGTGCTGCCGCAGAATTAGGGAGTTTAGGGAATTTAGTGTATCTAAGAAATTTAGGGAGCGGCGGAGGAAAATAGGCGCCCGTTAAGGCGCCCCTAAATCTAGGGGAGCTGCCGGTTTGCTGAGCTTGTCGAAGCAGAGCGGCTGAGGGGTCAGAACACTGACGGTGGGACCTGTAAACCGGGAAAAAGTGGCGATATCTAAAGAATAGTTTCTTTGATCTGTAAAATTGCTGCGGAAATAACTTTTAACAGTGAATAAATCGGGGTGCGTGTAAAGAATTCGATTTCCAAAGGAACTTGATACTGAACTCCAATTAAAGTCGTAATACAAAATACTAAAATCTGATTGTTCCCTGCTTTTTGAAACCATTTAGAAGCAAGAATCAGATCAAGTTTGGAGATAAATTTTTCATTGAAAGGATTCTCGTCTGCAATCAAAAAATAAGCGAAAGAAGATGCCGTCCAAAGAAAAATCCATCTTCCCCAGTCCCAGGCGGAAGAGAAAACAGGAATTAAAGATAGAAATTGAAGCAGCAAAATACAAAATAGGAATTTTCTGTCTATTCGGGGCGAATATGTCAGATTGATTTTAATTTTATCAAAATTCAAACATGCAAAACATATAAAAACCAGCTGGCAGATAGAATATAAAGCTGTTGCTATTAATCCTGAATCATTAATCATTGTCCAGATCATTGAAAAAAGTTCAGGAAGCGGGGTTGACATGTGACCTATAAGATACGGGGTTATCTCCGGAGTATGATCCAGCATCTCTTTGATAATTTGAGATTGTGAAGAGGTATAACAGCACAATGCGAATATAATAATTGAAGGAATAAAGAAAAGCAGGCTTTTATAAAAGGAGTTGTTTCTATGCCAATATGAGAGAAAAAGTATTGGAAATGAAAAGAAAAATATTACTTCGTGAATTAAAATGCCGAATATAAATAACGTGTTTAAACATAAACATAAGACCAATGGATGCAAAAGTTTCTTCTTGAAAAACAGTGTCAACATAGAAATGAATATTAAAACGGATAGAGAATCTTTCCTAAGGAAATAAGACGGATCTGTAACAACAGTCTCACCAAGAAAAAAAGGCATTGCCAGAATGAATAAAGGATATTTTTTCTGAACGAATTTTGTTATGAAAAAAGAAATTAGGATTGCCCACACCACGAAAGTTAAAAGGTTTATTACAGCTATATGAGAAATCCCGAATATTGACGAAAGGCAAAGAATTATTTCTCCGCCAAGACCGCGCCGGAAGAACCCGCCGCGATAATTAATTAACCAGTTGGCGTATATTTCTTTCTGATTTGTTGAACAAAATATAAAAATATTGCATATTGATTCGCAAATGTAAAAAAATAAGAAAATTAGGATTGCGAAATTAGTTTTTTTAGAGCAAAAAGAAATGTTCATTCACACCGTATCCACAAAATTTTTCTCGACAAAATTAAAGACAAAAATTCCGGCAAAAAGGAGAAAAATTGTTGTTGTGACACTGATTCCGTATTCTGTTACCGAAGGCATTCCTGTCGAGAAAAAAGCGTGTTTGAAGCTTTCGAGAATCGGAACAACGGGGTTCATCATGTAAAGAGAACGCCATTTATCAGGAACCATTGAAAGCGGATAAACTATCGGAGTTGCATACATCCAAAGCTGCACAGCGAATCCAACAAGATATGTCAGGTCTCGGTATTTTGTGGTCAAAGATGTGATTATAAGTCCGATTCCGAGCCCGAGAACTGCCATCTGGAGCACAAAAAGCGGAACTGCAAAAATTGCTAAACTCAGTCTTAGATCGGCGTCATATATTTTGTAACTAATAAAAATTATTATGAAAAGTGAGAATTGGATAGCAAACTGAACCAATGCCGAAATCACATTTGAAACCGGAATTGTCAGACGCGAAAAATAAACTTTTTTGAAAATTCCGGCGTTGCCTACAAAGGTATTGGATGTTGAAAGGAGACACTTTGAAAAATAGTTCCATAAAATTATGCCGTTCATGTAAAAAAGCACCTGCGGAATGCCGTCAGTCGGAATTTTCGCGATATTGCCGAAAACTATGAGAAACATTATCGTTGTGAAAATCGGCTGGATAAAGAACCACAAAGGCCCCAAAATCGTCTGTTTATAAGTTGCGGTAAAATCCCTTTTTACAAAAGATGAGATCAAATCCCGGTATTGCCAGAGTTCTTTCAGATTCAGCCTGAAAAATTTGTTTTTCGGAGTGATTATCGTCGTCCAGTTTTCTTTTTCGCTCATAAATGACCTCTCATTAAAGCATCGTAAAATTCCACAAGTTTTAGCAGTTGTCAAGATTGATTAGTCCTATTTTATTGCAAATATCTGCGCTTCGGGTAAAAAAATCTTTTGAATTTGTTTGGGGGATGAGTATGGTTACAACTACAAAAATTCTTTTAACTTTTGAAATTATCACTTTAATGTTGCTGATAATATTGAGCTTTTTTGCCTATTCGCAGGCTGATGACTTCGTGTTCGCAAAATCGCTTCATGATTTTGGCTGGCTGGGTTGTCAGCTTAATTGGTATAAGACCTGGTTCGGCAGATTTGCTTCCACGATGCTCTTAATTTCCGGGATATATTTAGATTTTTCGATCCTGTATAAAGTTTTTCCTGTTTTGGCGATTTTTGGCTATATTCTCGCATTTTATCTCGTCTTAAAGAAAGCTTTTCCTGATATTCCGAAGAAATTCAGGGTTGTTTCCGCAATTACGATTCTTCTGCTTTACATAAGCGGAATGCCGTCTCTTGCTCAGGAATTTTATTGGTTTACCGGCTGGGCGACTTATGCTCCTGCCAATATTGCAACAATGATTCTTCTTGCATTTTTTGATTCGGTTAAAAATAACAAGATTTATATGTCGTTGATTTTATTGGGCGCTTTTGCTATTGGCTCGAACGAAGTTTCTATGCTTATATTGATGATTTTTGTATTTATTCTTCTTTTAAAGGATTACAAAAATAAAAGGCTTTGGCTGATGTTTGCACTTTTTACATTATTCTCTCTGGTTGTAATTCTAGCTCCAGGAAATGCTGTTCGTGCCGGTAAAAACCCAGATTTGCTGTTTTCGTTGGTTGCTTCTTTCGGTTTGACGGGAACTTTGATCGGTATATGGCTTCTTAATCCTCTGCTTTGGATTGCAGCTTTTGTATTTTGTTATTTGCGGCGAAACAGCAGCATAAAACTGGCTCTGCCAAAGGAAAATCCGTTGCTTGTAATATGTTTTTTGCTTGTTTTGATTTTTTGTGCACCGTTTACACATTTTATTTCAACAGGGGTACCTGCGCCGGGAAGAACTTTAAATATCTCATTTCTTGTTTTTATATTTCTTTTTGCCTATGTCATTTCTCTTGAAAAAATTCATGCTGTAATGGTCAGAATTTTGGATAAAAAAATTCTACTTGTTCCTGTTTTTGTTCTTTGGATGATTGGTAATTTTTATATTTCATCCTTTGAACCGATGCCAAAACAGGATTTTTCTTTTTATCGCAAAAATCCCATTGAAGCGGTGAAATGGACAATGACTACTTATGGTCAGAATAATTTATATCATGTTTATGCAGATCTGTTTTCAGGTAGAGCGAATGATTTCAGAAAAACAATGCTGGATCGGGAAGAAAAAATAAAAAATTACAAAGGCGGTCTTCTGTGTCTACCTAAAGTTGAGAGTAAACCAAAATCATTGTTTTACAAAGATTTGTTTGAAGACCCGTCAAAAAGAGAAAATGCCGGGTTCGCTGAATATTATCATCTTGAACAGGTAGCTGTCTGCGATAATTACTAACCAATCTTAGCGAATTTTAAAAATTCTTTGAATGTTTTGATAATTATGAATAGAGCCGAGTATAATGGTCAAGTATTTCTGGACAGAAAAATTCTCCCTAAAAGTGTTTTTTGCAACCGCATGAGCATCTATACGTGACATCATGCTGTCGCTCCCGTTTTCCAAAATGTAGAATTTTCGCTATAAACCTCCCACGGAGTCTTGTAACCGTGAGCCGAATGACCTCTTTTGTAGTCATAAAACCTGAAATATTTATCGAGTTCGTTTCTCAAATGCGGCACTGAATCGTAGCTTTTCAGGAATATTTCTTCATACTTAACGGTTCTCCACAGCCTTTCGCAGTAAATGTTATCCAAAGCGCGGCCTTTACCGTCCAGGCTTATTGTTACGCCTGCTTCCTCAAGTATGCCGGTAAAATCTGAACCGGTGAACTGCGATCCCTGATCCGTGTTGAATATTTCTGGTTTGCTTCCGTCGTAGCAGGTCAATCTTGATATGCCGAGCAGCTCGCATTGTCTGTACACCGGTATTCTGCCGTTGCCGCGCTCTACCATAGAGCGTTTCTCCTCATTGCTCATTTT